>JBEBHM010000104.1:0-15923 GCA_040080875.1 Pirellula sp. | reverse complement strand
GTTGCGGGGTTGCGGACGCCGGAGTTGCGGGGTTGCGGACGCCGGAGTTGCGGGGTTGCGGACGCCGGAGTTGCGGGGTTGCGGACGCCGGAGTTGCGGAGCAACTCCTCTACTTCTTGGCTGCTTCTTTGAGTTGTTGAAGAAATGCACGCAATTCTTTCTTCATGTCACCTTCCGCTAATTCCACAGCCTTTTCTTGGTTTTTCGTTGCGGACGCGATATCCCCCTCCAGAAACTGCAAGTGAGAGATCGTATCCAACGTCGCAGCTTTGGACATCGCGTCGCTGATTTGCTCCAAGGTCTTTTCGGTCGCGATGCGGCTTGCCTTGATTAGCTCTTTGCTTTTCCAATCCCCCTCGCTGGAGCGTTCGAAAACGTTCCAAGCAATGACGTTAATCAGTTCAGGTTCCGATGCGTATTCGCGGTATGCTTCCAACAATGCATTTTGCATTTCAGTCGTCAAGTCTTTCAGTTGCACGATGGCTTGAAGCTTGGTTATTTGGAGCTCGCGTATGAACTCTTTGTCCTTGACGTCCCCCAGGGCCGCGTCGATCATTGCAATCGCTTTGGTGGCTTTGCCTGATTGAATCGCGCGGGCAATCTGGATACTTAGCTCCCTCCGAACTTTCAGTTCTTTGAATTGCTCGGCGAAAGCGGCGCGATTCCAAGTTCCGTCGACAACGGACGAGAGCGGGTCGTCCATCTTCATCGGATGTCCGATCCACTCAATCTTGTGATCTTTGCCAACGATAAAAGCGCATGGAATTCCATTTTGCCCAGCCGCCGCCATATAGTCTTCTTGGCTCGACTGATCAGGATCGGTGGTCAAGCAATAGGCGCTCGTGAGATCGCGGTACGTCTCCGGTTTTCCTTCCTCATTGCTCACTTTGCGAGATAGAAACCGATCCACCTTATCCAACGATTCATCGCTGATACTGATGATTTGCACACCCTTGTCGGCGAATCGATTTTGCGTCTTCGCCAAGTGCGGCATGCTTTCCACGCACGGCCCGCACCAAGTTGCCCAGAACTCGACCACGTAGACTTTGTTTGCTTCAAACTTCTGTATGGGTTTAAACTTTCCTTGACCGTCTTGAACCCAATGTTCGATGTTGAGCTCGGGAGCCGTCGAACCGATCGTCAATTTGTCTTCCGCTCGAGTCGACACCGTTGCGGAACCGAAGAACATTCCGAGTGTCACGGCCGCAAAACCAGCGGATTTCAAAGGAACAAAAAATCTCACGCTAAATTCTCCCATCGAAAAAACATTGGGGCCCAGCTCAAGGCTCCCCGCAGAAATAGAACCAAAAATACGGTTCCATAGTTTAGCTAATTTGGCTCCGAATGCACGAGCTAAAATGCTTTGCGGCTAGTCAGTTTGTAGAAAGCGGCGTGGTTCATCAACACAAAAGTCAATCCCAACGTGCTGAGAAGACCGCAACTCAATAACCCAGCCAGCATCCCAATGAACATGGAAACCAATGTAAGCAAATAGAACGTCCCGAGATTTCGAAAGCATAGCTTGAGGGATAGCGCGATAGACTCAAAAAAGGAAACGCCGTCTAACAGCGCAAAGGGAACCAGCATGAAGGGTGTCGCAGTAAGAAAAAACACGAGACAAGTCACAAGGTAAAAGAGTAAAACAGCAATCACGATAAGGGCCGGCGATTGCGAAGTCGCTGCACCATAAATCAACGCAAAGAAAAATACGCTGACAAGTGAACCAAGAATCATTGGGGCGATACTCGTCACGATGGACCAACAAAACATTTGGGGTGCAAGATCCGCATGCTCAGTGGCCGCTGCAAACGTAACTTCTTGGCCACGGACGCTACGGTCCGCAATGTTCCAATACGCCGGCAAGAAATAGTAAAACACCGCTAACATCGGAATGGCAGTTATCATCAAGAATAAAACCATCGCATATGCGGGCCAAGTCGGAACGGCCAGCGTATCTCGCAACAAAATGAGAATGCCAGCGGGTATCGCGATGAACATCATCATCAAGATGCTAGAAAGAAAATGGACCACCAACATCATGACCGCTGACATGACAAGATTCTTTTGAGCGAGCTTGAAGCATCTACCGAACAGTCCAACCGACTTCAAGCTCCCCAACGAGTTCATTTCGCTTGAATAACTTGGAGAATAGGGGTTCGAATCCATCCCGCTACCGACCGGCGGCAAAGAGATCGAATCCCAAACCGAAACAGTACCATCGTCATGGGTTGTCGAAGTCGAAGGAACGCTCTCTGGCCTGGCTGATGGTTTCGGCGGCGGAATTTTACGCGAGAGCGGTTTCGATTTGGGTGGTGTGGTATTCTTTGGCTTGACCGATTGCGGAACGCTCACACTCATCGGCTTGGGTTCGGTCGGCTTGATCTCGAAGACTTGACTACAGTTTTCGCATTTCCCTCGTTTGCCCTGCATGCCTTCTTTGCCTTCAAAGAGATGATGGCAATGTGGGCACTCGAATGGAAACGTGTCGATGTTGCGAGCTGTTGTCTCCGGATTGGAGCTGATGGTAAAGATATGGTTGCAGGCTTTGCACATTCCACGCGTGCCCTCCAACTCCGGACTATACAGCAGCGTGTTCCTGCATTTTGGACAAGGTATCTCCACCAATACATCGATGGGTTCGTCATCATCCGGAATCTCTAAGGCCGTTTGGCACCCTGGACAACGACACATCTTGCCGCCGGAACCCTCTGGCACTCTCAGGCGTTTGCCACAGGAATAGCACTCAAATTCAAAGCTCAAGTTTTATACTCACGAATCTCTTACAATATGCTCTACCGGCAAATGTAAAACCGTTGGGATAACCGTTCTACGGCCGGTGAAACAGCTGTGGACAACCGCATTTAAATCGCTGCTTGGTTGTTGCGGAACGGTTGAGGTAACGAGCATCTCAACCGCTCTTCCCAGTTGCATCGTGGGATTATTGTAATTGCTTCAGACCGAGTGGCTATGCAGCGCGATTACTCTTTGGATAGCTTCTTCACCTTGAAGCTGCGAAATGCGACAGGATCACTATGACCCGCAAACCCAATATGGCCGCTTCGACGGTCGAGGCCCTTCGGGATATTTTCGATTTGAGTTCGATCAAATTGGTCGATATCGACATCCAAGATTTTGGTACCGTTGAGCGTCACTTTGATCTTTTGGCCACGCACCTCGATCTCTTGGAAATTCCATTGGCCAACAGGGCGCAGGAATCCGTGCTTGGCACCTACGCAGTTGTAGAGAGAACCATGGTATTGATATGGCTTGAGCGGCGAGGCTTTGTGAGCAGCGTTGTATCCATCGCTATCGATCACTTGCAACTCCATACCGTCTCGGGAAGAATGCCCTCCTTGAGGTGTACGAATTGCGATCCCGTTGTTGCCTGCTGTCGGCAGTTTGAACTCCACGCGGAGCACGAAATCATCGTATTCATCTTTGGTCAATAGATCTCCACCTTTCCCTTTTTTGCAGACAATGGCTCCGTCGACGATTTCGTAGCTATCGATGGCTCCAACCCAATTGCTCAAGTTGCGACCGTTGTTCAGTTCGACAAATCCATTTGCGTCGCGGGAGGCCAACACTTTGTTAGCCTCATCAGGTCCAATCTCCCGGACGAAAACATTTCGCCATCGAATCTCGCTCCCATGGGTTTGCAATTGGATAGGACCCTTAGCATAAACCGGGTCGATCATAAATCCGTTCGGCATTTTTTCGGTAGTCCCCTTTTTCTTATCTGCGCCGGGAGCCACATAGGCCACATAGCCCGATTTTTGGTTGGCAAAAAAGTTTTCGAGAGGTGCATTGTCAACGACCACTTCTCCATTCATCACAACGGTCACACGTTCGCCGATCATGGTGATCTTGAGGCTGTTCCATTCTCCGAATGGCTTGTCCATTTTCTTGAGTGGATCTTTGCCAAGTTTACCTTTGTTATTCCAGAGGCCGCCGGAACCTTTGTCTTGTCCAAGCCCTCTCGGGTCCCCTTCGGTCGAGTCCCAAATTTGTACTTGGGGTGTGCCTCTCAAGTAGACTCCGCTATCCCCTTTGGGCAGCGCCTTGTACTCAAGATGCAGCTCAAAGTCTCCGTAATCTTTCTCGGTTGTCAGATAGAGACCATGTCCGTCATTGACGAGTTCTCCATCGGCCACCTTCCAATGTGCAAGTACGTGATCGTCGGTGGGATTGCCTTTTTTATCGACCAGCCCACCATGGATCGACTCGCGGATGTACTTGGCCCTTTGATCGGAATCCATGGCCCACAGATCGGCTGGATCTCGCGTCGACCAGCCATACCAACCAGCTAGATTCTCCCCGTTGAACAACGCGGTGAATCCCTTGGGAGCAACGTTTTGTTGCGCCATCACCCAAGCTGGCGACAAGAACAACAGCAGTAAAAAGGACGCTAAAGCGATCCGAGTCGGAAGGGTACGAAAAAAAACAGTCATGTCGAGATTCCAAGTTGAAACGATGCAATTGCAAACGAAATACGGCTTACTGAACCGTGACGATCAACCCTAATTGTAACAACGAACCAGGCTGTAGACTGTAGCGGTTTAGACTGTAGGAAGACAGAATCCCAACCGCTTGCCTGGACGAATCGTTAGGTTTCGCACCACACCTTCAAGTTCCCCGCTCCACGGATTTGCACCCTGAACGGAAAAAAGCAATACCCCAGGTAAGAGTCGAAATGTTCGCACCGTCAAGAGAAGAAGTGGGATCAAGTTGCTCCCGAGACCAATCGATGCGACACAAACCTGTGGCTGTTCATCGAATTTGCTGGGCGCTTGGCCGTTACTCCTAACACATTTCTTTGAATATGGAAATCACGATGAGAGCAATTGCTGCAACCGTTATCGCATGCTTACTAACACTAAGGGGAATCCAAATCGCCGTCGCCCAAGAGGTAGAGAATATTACGCTTGAAGCGGTGGTCGTCGACTCAAACGCATCGGTTGATTCAAAGTTTGAGCTCAAGGACCATCGAGGGAAAACGATCGTGTTGCACTTTCTACTCAAGACGGAGTGTCCCTTTTGCCTGAAATACACTCACCAGTATGCGAAATTAGCTGCCACGACTCCAGATGTCATTCACTTGTTTATTAAGCCGGACAGTGAAGACGAAATCCATTCCTGGATAAGTCAACTCGCCAAGACGGGCGCTGCTAAGTTTCCGGCCATTTATCAAGATCCAGGTGCGAAGCTTGCCAAACGGTTCGGCATTCCCGATGGCTATCGATTTCATGGACAAACCGTTCATTATCCAGCATTGGTCGTTCTCAATGGGGATGGCAAAGAAATCTTTCGCTATGTCGGTAAGAGCAACAGCGATCGAATGCCGATAGAAAAGTTTGTTGAGAAGCTCGAATCGATGACTGCAAAGTAAGTGTGGGTCCGATGGCATTCGTCTAGATTCTTGCCGTCTGCATCGGATGGTCGTCGACCTTGCATACTAAGCAATTCGGCCCAACCCAGGTCGGAAATCGCAAATGTATCTGCGATCGCAGCTCTTCTTCATTTTCCTGTCGCAAAATCTTCCTGTCGATCCAAACGCTCGCAACGGATTGGCATAACGAACTCGCGTTGCACGATTCGGAGAATCGTGCAACGGTGGAAAGCTTCTAGCCTTCGTAGAAGGGGTCCAGCGCGTCGGACCGGACCTCGATTTGGTGACTACCCCGATCCGTATGGTAATACTGGTAATTGGCAGAGTAAGGCTGATCTGTCGGCAGATGCAAAAATCGCTGGTCCACGCCCCATTTGCTTTCGATCATGACCGTCCCTTCCTTAAGCACACCTTGAACCAGACCAGTGTGCAGAATGACACCAAAGGCGTCGCGATAGATAATGATGTCTCCTGGCACTGGAATGGCTACTTCTTGATATCCGTTGTCCTCAAGAATTTTCGCTACTCCTTCACCTCGTAATAAGTGCTGACCACCTGTAAATACCCACCCATGACAATTGGCCGTTTGGTCTGCATCACGGCGATGAATCAACGCCGTGCTGAAGTTTGCAAATCGTTTTCCGAAAGTCTGGCTGAAACTCGCAAATTTTTCAGCATTGGCAGCAAACCGATACAACGGAACCCAACGACCCTGATCCGTTACCCCATGATGCTCATGATCGTCCTTCAACTCGCCAGGAAGCATATCGCTAGCCCCAAACGACTCATAATTGTCGATGCGAAGCCGAAGCCGACTTAAGGTCCATGCGCTCATCCCAAACGAGATGAATAGCAGCAGCCATGTGACGTACCGGAATCTCTTGGTCCCTTTGTCCATGCTCAGAAATCGAACCATGAGGATGCCCATGGTGGTCACCGTCAACATACAACCCATGCTGAGCACGACCCGTTTTATGCCATGCCAATTGGCGGGCAAACCCTCGTTGACGTCAACCGCCAACAAACAAGCGGCAACCAACCCTACGAGATAAACGATCGAATCGACCGAGCCATGCCTTGTTTTCGGAAAAATCGATCGCCAAGCCAGCCGAGCGGAAAACAGCAAGCTACCGCCGATGGAGAACAAAAGGCAAAGTGAAAGAGAATCAGTTATCAAGATAGTTCGAAAAAAAACGCGAAAACGAAAAGCCTGTGATATTTTTTCAATATCTTTTCAGGTAAATGGCGCTATTCTTCGGACGTAAAAAAGAAGAGTTGAACAGTAGAACACCCAGAACGAACTTTAGTTCCGCTCGTTCAAAAAACTATCTAGGACGCTTTCAATAGCAAAGGGGCAGGAGATTGGATCGATCAACTCAAATGCTTGGAAACGATTGGGACAAACGTTTTACTCTGCTAGACGTTGATGGATCCAGAAATTGCCATCTGCAGCTGGCGAAATTGCGATCTCATCATGGCAATGGCTGCTGTGTGCATCGATTGGTTCTTCACCAATTGGGTTGCTTGCAATTCCAAACTGTCATCACTCCCATCGTGGTAGACAATTTGTCGCATGGAGTCCTTTACATTTTGAACTGCGACGTCCTTGGCCTCTCGGATCGACGGTATGGTCGCTTCGTCGGTTGCTCCCAGCAGCCCAAGCCGCATGCCTGGGGCAATTTCCTGAGATCGGCGCTCGGCTTGGATCGCTTCGCGAAGGTTAGATTGAAAGCTATCTACCGAGAGATCCTTGGTTTTGTAGTCGGGCGTGTCCATATTAGCGATGTTGCCGGCAAGGATGGCATGGCGTCGCTCGGCAAAGGAGGCGGTCTGTTCCAAGCTCTTGAGGGCCGAGTTGGAAAACATATTTGGGAACATGGCGAATGACCTCCTCAGTCCCACTAGCCTTCGATGGAAAGGGTGTCGATGGTCTCGATCCCCTCCCCAGCGTGATACGCGTGTTGAACGATGCTTGCGTCAAAGTTCTGTTGCAATTGCGCCGCCACCATCTCGCGCTGGATCACCATATTGTCCAAGGAACGATTTTCCATAACGATCAATTGCTGGAGCAGCGCGTCGGAACGTTTTATCATCTCTCGGCAAGCAACCCGGCGACTTGGATTAGCCCAGACGCGTTTTTCGGGATCCTGCGACTCGAAGGCTGCCAACCGCGACTGAACTACCCGCAAGGACTCCATCAAGTCTTGTTTTTTTGAAAGCAAAACCATCAGCTCGGGCGTGTCGTGCTGTGCCACCAGATCGTTTTGGGAGATCGACATGCAGTGCATCTCGTTTAATAGATGGAGCTTGGATTCGATCAGTTCAAACAAGGTCTCCGTCGAAAGCGGTTCGACGCATGGATTGGTTTCCGGTGTAAGTGGTTGACTCATGTTTGGAATCCAAATCCTGGTCAAAACGGCTAGTGGAATTGCGAAGCCCGACGGCTGCAACGTCCTTGGGAATATCAAAAATGGCTAGAATTGCCAAGATGGACTTAGGAAAACATTCTAGACCTGCCAGCGAATTGCCCGTACGGTTACAATGCAATTTCAATTTCATCCAAAGTTAATAAAACGGACTGAAAGGGCACATGAGTACCCCCCAAAAGCAAGACAAAACCGAAAATCCATCCTCTTTGCCGAGTCGCCGAGGTCAGGGATTCTGGATGATCGGCTTGGTATTGCTAGCCGTATTTATCATGCTTTTCTTTTTGAACGGTTCCAGTTCGCGAATCGACTATAGCTTTTTCCTGGAGCAACTCGACCAGGACAACATTCAACGTCTGACGGTTTACGAGTCGTACATCCAAGGCACATTCCGGGAAGAACCCGAAATGCCCGACACCTACGACTACACCGGCAAACTCGTCAAATCGGAACGCTCGGACGGCACTCGTGAGCGATACAAAAAGGACTTCGAAGTATTTATTCCGACCGTAAACGGTGCGCAATCTGAGCTGTACACCAAGTTAAACTCTCTGCGAGAAGCGAGCAAAAAGCGGGAGTCGATTGACGATCCTGATGTGGTTCCGCCCCCAAAAACGGCTCCGTTCGAATACAAGGTTGTCCCGGGCGGCACCATGAGCGCCTTCATGACGTTCTTGTTCTTGTCGGTGCTGGCACTTTCCATCGTTGGTCTCTACCTGTTCTTCAAACGCAGTCGCGATTCCATGATGGGGGGCGGATTTCTCAATAGTTTCACTCGTTCGACGGCCAAACGATTCGAGCCGTCGGATCAAAACATCACGTTCGACGACGTTGCTGGGTTGGAGGGGGTCAAAGCCG
Organism: Pirellula sp.; assembly: GCA_040080875.1. Taxonomy (GTDB): domain Bacteria; phylum Planctomycetota; class Planctomycetia; order Pirellulales; family Pirellulaceae; genus JBKCUI01. Next base: position 7,253 of record JBEBHM010000104.1, on the reverse strand, counting down.
ATTTGCAAGAAATAGTAGAATTTCTTAAGGCACCAGAGAAATTCCAAAAACTGGGAGGGAGAGTCCCCAAAGGGGTCTTGCTCAATGGTCCGCCAGGTACAGGGAAAACTCTTTTGGCTAGAGCTGTTGCAGGAGAAGCCGGCGTCTCGTTCTTTTCGGTCAACGGTAGCGAGTTCATCCAAATGTTTGTCGGGGTCGGAGCTTCGCGTGTTCGCGACTTGTTCGCGACGGCCAAAGAGCAATCGCCCGCAATTATTTTCATCGATGAGATCGATGCGGTCGGTCGACAACGAGGTGCTGGCCTGGGCGGTGGACACGACGAACGGGAACAAACATTGAATCAAATTCTTGGTGAAATGGATGGATTCTCTCCAACCGACTCCGTCATCATCATGGCGGCAACCAACCGCCCAGACGTCCTGGATCCCGCGCTGCTTCGTCCCGGCCGATTCGATCGGCTCATCACGGTTGGCCGCCCCACGCTCAAAGGACGCGAAGCCATTTTGAAAGTCCATGTTCGCGAGGTTCCGCTGGACGACGACGTCGACTTGCACATCATGGCCGAAGCCACCGTGGGACTGACCGGCGCAGACTTGCGGAACATCGTCAACGAAGCTGCGTTGTGGGCCGCGAGACACGACAAGAACCGCGTCAGCATGTCCGACTTTGACTATGCGCGCGACAAGGTGCTGATGGGTGCAAAGCGAGAAGAAGTGATGCAGCCTGGCGAAAAAGAGAAAACCGCTTATCACGAAGCCGGACATACTCTTACAGCGTGGTTTTTGCCCGGTGCACAGCGAGTTCACAAAGTCACTGTCGTGCCTCGCGGCCAATCGCTCGGCAGCACGCAGATCCTGCCCAACGAGGATCGCCTCAATATGTCGGAAAGCGAGATACGCGATCAACTGGTCGTGCTCTTAGCAGGTAGAGCTGCCGAAAAAATCGTCTACGACGAAACTTCGGTGGGAGCGGAAAACGATCTGGAACGAGCCACCAACCTTGGTCGACGTATGGTCGCGCACTGGGGAATGAGTCTCAAGCTCGGACCGGTCTCGTACAAACTCTCCGATAGCGATCCATTCCTGGGACGAGAAATCCATCAGCAACGACAATTCAGCGAACGGACCCAGGAGACCATCGACGCCGAAGTTGGAGACACCTTGCGAGCCGCCGACCGCCGCGCGTCCGATATGCTGCATGCGCGTCGCGAAGAACTCGAACGACTCAAGGATGCGCTGATCGACCGCGAAGAGCTTGACGAAAAAGAAATTGCAGAACTGATTGGCCCAAGCGTGCACCACAAAACTCCAATCACCTCAATCGTTCCTGAGACAGTCAGCGCACGTTAGCAACATGGCGCAGAAAAAGAACAACAAGGTTCGGATTGAGTTTCGAAAGAAACACCAATCGCAAGCCCGAAGCGCCGATTTGACAAACGACTATGCCTCGCAACAAGATGACATCGATACCATCGGCAACCAGCGCGTTAGCGGCAAGGGTGCTCAGACCCGACACCGGACCGTCAAAGGAAACCTTGTCGAGGGCGTCGCAGGGGATGCCTTCTCACAAGTGGACCTCGACGTGGATGCCAAGTTCACGATTCCTGGACTGGTGCTGCGTGTCCACGGACTAGAGTCGATTGTTCGAACTGCGGATGGCCAAATCTATCGATGCGCTGTGCGACGCGTGCTCAAGAATTTGGCCACAGACCAACGCCACGTGGTGGTCGCGGGAGACCAGGTGACGTTGCAACCCGAAGGGAACGATCAAGCTTGGATCGTTCGCATTCTGCCTCGGCGCTCGACACTGTGCCGAACAAGCAATAAGCGACGGCACGTCATTGTCGCCAACGTCGATCAATTGTTGATGGTGACCAGCGCTGCCCATCCAAGTATCAAACCCAACCTCATCGATCGCGTCCTGGCCACTGCCGAACAGAATCAACTGGATGCCTGTATTTGTGTCAACAAATGTGATTTGATCGATCCTGCTAGTTTGCAACCACTCATCGGGACTTACGCGCAGATGGGCTATCGCGTGCTGATGGTCAGTGCGACCAACGGCTGGGGCATCGAACGATTGCAAGCCATCACGCGAAATCGTAGCAGTGTGGTCCTGGGGCAAAGCGGTGTCGGCAAGTCATCGATCCTCAACGCCATCGATCAGGACCTCAAACAACGTGTGCAAACGGTCAGTACAGAGAACCAAAAAGGCAAGCACACGACCACGACGGCCGAGGTCTTCCCGCTGATCGATGGAGGTTCGATTATCGATACGCCCGGCGTGCGGCAATTCCAGCTCTGGGACATCGTCCCGAACGAAATGTCAGGTTTGTTTCGAGACATTCGCCCCTTTGCTTGCAAGTGCCGTTATCCAAACTGTTCGCATATCCATGAAAACTTGTGCGCCGTGCGAGATGCCGTTGCGGATGGTCGCCTCGACGCCAGGCGGTACGACAGCTATTGCCAAATGGTCGAGAGCCCAGGCGAAATGCTTCGAGATGAATTTGAGGATTTCGAATGAATCCTTGTCGAATTTGTCTGATTGTCGGCATTGAGTTCTCCGGCTACACTGCTGAAGCACAATTATTCCCCCTTTTTTGGAGCTGCGGATCTTCACATCCTGGCAGCGGAGTATTCCATGAGCGCGACGATCGTTCCGCCCAAAGTTGACGCGATGAAGGCCAAACTGAGTGTTGGCGGCAAAGAGTTCGAACTCCCGGTCCTGGTCGGAACCGAGAACGACCGCGCGATCGACATTTCCAAACTGTTAAAGGAATCTGGCCACACGACCATCGATGACGGCTTTGCCAATACTGCGGCCACCTCCAGTTCGATTACGTATCTGGATGGTGAACGAGGCATCCTGCGGTACCGCGGTTATCCGATCGAGGAATTGGCCGAACACTGCGATTTTCTCGAGACCAGCTACCTGCTCATTTACGGCGAGCTCCCAACGATCGCCCAACTCGAAAAGTTCAAGGACTCGATCGAAAAGCATACGATGCTTCACGAGGACATGCGATCGTTTTACAACGGGTTTCCCCGCGATGCGCATCCGATGGCTATCTTGTCGAGCGTTGTCGGTGCGCTGTCGACGTTTTACCAAGACGCACTGGACCCGCACGATCCAGCCGAAGTCGAGGTATCCATCCACCGCTTAATTGCGAAGTTGCCTACCATCGCAGCTTATAGCTATAAGAAGTCCTTTGGCCAACCATTTATTTATCCGGACAATAGCCTCGACTACTGCCAGAACTTCCTGAGCATGATGTTCGCCGTCCCAAGCGAGCGTTACCAACCGGATGCGGATTTCGTACGAGCATTGAACTTGCTTCTCATTGTTCATGCAGACCATGAACAGAACTGCAGCACCTCCACGGTTCGTATGGTGGGTTCATCGAACGCCAACCTATTTGCATGTATCTCGGCGGGAATTTGTGCTTTGTGGGGACCCCTGCACGGCGGTGCCAACGAGGCCTGCGTCAATATGCTTCGACAAATCGCGGATGATCATGGTAATGTCAAGAAGTACGTCGACATGGCCAAAGACAAGTCGAGCAACTTTCGACTGATGGGATTTGGCCACCGCGTTTATAAAAACTATGACCCACGGGCCAAGATCATCAAGGCTGCATGCGATGTTCTGTTGAAGAAACTGAACCTCAACGATCCGCTGTTCGAAGTCGCTCAGGAACTCGAGGCAGTCGCTCTCCGCGATCCGTATTTCGTAGAACGTAAGCTATATCCCAACGTCGATTTTTACTCGGGAGTCATCTACCGCGCCATGGGAATCCCTGTGCAGATGTTCACGGTCTTGTTTGCTATCGGCCGCCTCCCAGGTTGGATTGCGCATTGGGTGGAAATGCAAAACTCTCCCAACACTCGCATCGGACGACCTCGTCAAGTCTACACAGGCGCCGCAATGCGAGAAATCATTCCAATTGAAAAGCGGTAAGTCGGGAGTGGGAAGCCGGTGAATGCGTCATCGTCCTTGCAAGAACAAACGGATCCAAGTATCGGATCCGAAAGCGGGAAACCATCTCCTGCCGAACAAAAAATCGCGATCAAGTTGGACAGGCCCATCTCGGAGTTGACTTGGATTCAGAAGTCGCTCGTTTTTGCCGAGTTGTCTCGATTGGCTTATGCAGATCCTGAACCCGTTGAAAGGAACGCTTACGAAGCCGGTTTGGATCAATGCGTGTTTGTGGCGCGCGACGGCGCCGAAGCGTTCGTCTTGGGCAATCGATTTGATTGTTTAATTATCTGTCGCGGGACAGAGCCCAACCAATGGAACGATATTCGAGCCGATGCAAACGCTTGGACAGTTGCTACCGAGGTTGGGCGAGTCCACAGCGGTTTCAACTCCGAAGTTAATGAGCTTTGGCCCCTGCTGGAACAACAAATAAAAGCGAATCAGCGAACCTTGTGGTTCGCGGGGCATTCGCTGGGCGGTGCCATGGCCGCGGTTTGCGCGGTCCGATGCAAGATCTCCCCAATCCCCTCAAACCCCACAGCGATCTTTTCCTACGGCGCGCCTCGTGTCGGTAACCGCCCCTATACCTCCGTCCTCAAAGTCAAACATTACCGATGGGTCAATAACAATGACATCGTACCGCGGGTGCCTCCTCGGTGGCTTGGTTATCGCCATATGGGTCAAGAAATTTATCTCAACCGGCACGGCAAGATCAGCTACCTGCGATCATGGATGCGAGTCCGAGATCGGTTTCGCGGTCTTCTCTCGGCGTTGCGGGTAGGCAAACTCGATTACTTCAGTGACCATTCGATGATCGAGTACCTCGGTCACATTAGAAAATTGTACAAAGACGAGCTGGCAGGCAATCCAGTCAAAACTCCACGGCATATTCCGGCGGACTAACTAACAAGCCACTGTTGTTTCTCGTTGCATCCTGCGCCGCTACACGTCCCTCCGCCCTCCGATCATCTATGCTCTCCGCCATCATCGTTGTCTTCGTTCTCGGTTACGTCGCGATCGCATTCGAACATCAGATCCACGTAAACAAAGCGGCCTCGGCAATTTTGACTGGTGTCCTTTGCTGGTCGATCTATGCGGTGAATTACGATTCGCTGGCCCCGCAAATTGCATTTGAAAAATGGCAAGCTTCGCAACACATTGTTCACTCCGAGCCTCCGAGTCCAGCAGAAGCATCGATGGCATCATCCCACTCGATCGAGGTGACGAATCCAAAGAACAATCAACCATCGCACAGTCATTTGCCCCCGAAACTTTTGTTTGTGACCGAATATCAATTGGGAAATGCATTCGTGGAAATCGCAGGCATTCTATTCTTCTTGATGGGTGCTATGACCATTGTGGAACTCGTCGATGCGCACGAGGGGTTTTCGTTGGTCACCAATTTCGTGACCGCTCGCAACCAAGTCCGTCTGTTGTGGATCGTTGGCATCGTGACGTTTTTCCTCTCATCCGTATTGGACAACTTGACGACCACGATTGTGATTGTTTCGCTCCTTCGCAAACTCATCGCAGATCGCGATACGAGGCTATTCTACGTTGGGATTGCCATCATTGCTGCCAACGCGGGAGGAGCTTGGTGTGTCATTGGAGACGTGACGACGACCATGCTTTGGGTTAAGAACAAAATCGGAGCGGTTGAAGTCATGCGTGATCTTTTCATTGCCAGCGCGATCTGCCTTGTCGTACCGCTCGTGGTGATGTCATTCCGATTGAAAGGTGACTTGCCTCCGGTCGAAAACAAAATGGATGACGCGGATGACAGAACCATCGAGCCATGGCATCGAGCTCTGTTTCTGGTCTTGGGCTTGGTCGGATTGATGAGCGTACCCGTCTTCAAGGCATTCACGCATTTGCCTCCTTTTATGGGAATGATCTGGAGCTTAGGGCTGCTGTGGCTCGCGTCAGAGATCGTGGGACACACGATGGATGACAAGACTCGCAGCTCGACTGGCGTACTGGCTGCCTTGAGGCGAGTTGACATGTCGAGCATTCTGTTTTTTCTAGGCATCCTCCTGGCTGTTAGCGCTCTTGGGAGCGTCGAGATTCTCAAGAGCTTAGCGATTTCGCTTCAAGGTATAGTCGGCAACGAATCGGTCATCGCCGTCATCATCGGCTTGGTTTCCGCAGTTGTCGACAATGTACCGCTTGTCGCTGCAGGAATCGAAATGTACGCTGAAATCCCAACCAATGATTCGTTCTGGATGTTGCTCGCCTACTGTGCTGGAACGGGTGGCAGTTGCTTGATCATCGGTTCAGCAGCCGGCGTAGCAGCCATGGGTTTAGAGAACATCAACTTTATGTGGTACGCTCGCAAGGTGGGTGTCTTGGCTCTGGTAGGATACCTTGCTGGCGTTGCCGCCTACTTCCTACAACACATGCTCATCCCTTGACCCACCCTGCGGTTTTTAAGCCCATGACTGCTACTCTTCAAGCCACCGAGGTTCGAAAGATCTATCAAACTCCGTCGGAGCAAATCGTCGTGTTGGATGGTGTCAACATGACGATGCACGCTGGCGAAAACATGGCCATTGTCGGACCAAGCGGAGCGGGCAAATCGACTCTCTTGCAGATCTTGGGTACCCTCGACAATCCGTCGAGTGGATCGGTGCTCATCGGCGGACAAGACCCTTTTCAGTTTTCTGAAAATCAACAAGCTCGTTTTCGCAATGAGCGCATCGGTTTTATCTTTCAAGATCATCATCTGCTGCCGCAATGGAACGTACTGGAGAATACCTTGCTACCAGCATTGGCGAATGGAAAACCGACCAAGGAAATACGCGATCGCGCAGTCGCGCTCCTAGAACGAGTTGGGTTGACCTCCCGTATCGGACATTTCCCAAGCCAATTGTCGGGAGGCGAGCGCGAACGCGTTGCCGTTGCGAGAGCATTGATTTTGAAACCGATGCTGGTCCTGGCCGATGAACCTACGGGCAATTTGGACCAGAATTCGGCGGCAACGGTCGCCAAACTTCTGCTTGAGGTCCCCAAGGAAGAAGACGCCATCCTTGTCGTCGTAACGCATTCGACTTCGCTCGCCTCGCAAATGCAACAATGCTACGAACTCGAGCGAGGCAAGCTCAAACAACGGCACTAGGAGATCCGTCCCATTTTCGAACCTGTGTTTTGGCTTTGGTCCAAGGGACGCTCGTGGGTCGCTAGTGGGTCGCACTTGCCGAGTGCGACTGCCCCAAATTGGGAAACTTGATGATTGATGATTCGACCAACGATTGTCGAGCCCGTCAGGTGCGCCCCACTTT
>JBEBHM010000746.1:0-4261 GCA_040080875.1 Pirellula sp. | reverse complement strand
TGGAATGGAAGGATTCGTCGAACAAGACCAATCGATTTGAAGCGTGGTGGGTTAGCGACCGAGAGCCGCTACGCTGGATGATGGATGGGGAACGACTTTGTTTGGAATGGCCCGATTCCGACAAGCCAAGCACTCTCGCCGTGGCTTTTGGTGCAGTGTCGTCGGGTGAAGCCCAATCCGCACTGAATGGAGAGGCATGGACGAAATTCGTCCGAACGGAATTGCAAAAGGAACTGCTGGGAAAACGAGAGGCGGCCCGGAGTCACGATTCGGAGAATCGTGCAACTGTCGGCCCTCACGATTCGGAGAATCGTGCGACAGTCCGACCCCACGATTCGGAGAATCGCGCAACGGTCGGGAATCGCGTTGGCGAAGTACCCTTGGAAATATTTGAGACGACTTCACGCGTTTGGTTTGAGGGCAACGGCTGGGCAGTGGATGAGATCGAAACGCCAAGCTTGAATCGCTGGAAAGCTCGAACGCGAGTAACGGGATTGGCGTTTTATCCCGACGAAAATGCGATGGCCGTATGCACTTGGGATGGCGACGTTTGGCGAGTTACTGGCTTCGATAGTTTGGGGTCTTCTACGCCCAAGATCGGTTGGCAAAGAATCGCGACCGGTCTGTTCCAACCGTTGGGTATTCTCGTTCTGAAGGACGGCATGATGGTGACATGCAGAGATCAACTGGTCAAAATGCGAGATCTCGATGGTGATCACGTGATCGAGGACTATGTCTGTTTTAATAGCGACCACCAAGTCACTGAACACTTTCACGAATTTGCGATGGGGCTTCAACAAGACAAGTTGGGCAATTTTCTCTATGCAAAGTCGGCTCGCCATGCATTGAAAGCTGTCGTGCCACATCACGGAACCCTGCTTCGCGTTTCGCCCGATGGTGCGACGACAGGAATTTTGGCCACTGGGTTTCGCGCCGCGAACGGCGTGTGCCTTAATCCCGACGGTTCGTTTGTTGTCACCGATCAAGAGGGGCATTGGAATCCAAAAAACCGAATCAACTGGGTTGAGCCTGGGAAATTTTATGGCAACATGTTTGGGTACCACGCAGTGACCGATGTGTCGGACGCTGCGATGCAGCCGCCACTTTGCTGGATTACCAACAGCTTTGACCGCTCACCCGCCGAGCTTCTTTGGGTCGACAGCCAGCGTTGGGGTTCCTTAAATGGATCGTTGCTAAACCTCTCATACGGCTATGGACGCATCTACGTGGTACCGTTCGAAACCGTGGACGGGATCAAACAAGGTGGCATGTGCGCGCTCCCCATTCCAGACTTACCGACGGGCATTGTTCGTGGACGTTTTTCGCCGCGAGATGGCCAGCTCTACGTGGGAGGTATGTTCGCGTGGGCCAGTAGTCGTCAGGATCAAGAAGGGGGGCTCTATCGAATCCGCCCAACGGGGCGAAGCGTCGATTTGCCGATCGCGCTGCATGTGAAACGAAACAACGAAAAACAACCGACGGTCGAAATCGGATTTAGCGATCCGCTGGATCGCAATTCGGCAAGCGACACGAAGCGGTACAAGATCAAAGCGTGGGACTTGCGCCGAAGCGAAAAGTACGGATCGGATCATTACAACGAACGTGAGCTCGACGTTGTGTCCGCATTGCTTTTGAAAGACAACAAGACGATTGTGATCACGATCCCATCGCTACAACCTACATGGGGTATGTCGATTGATGTTCAACTAACGACTAACGATGGACGAGAATTCAAAAGAACCATCCACAACAGCGTCCATAAAATTCCCTAGTGTAAAATGATTGTCCCAATCGTTTTGTCTATTATTTTCGACACTACTCATTGATCACCACCGAGTTGATATCGAGTTCATCTCGGTATGATCAAGATAAAGGTTTTGACTTGAGCCTGAGGCGCTAGCCGAGTTCGCGATCGATCGGCTAGCGCCCTCAGGCTCAATTAAACGAAGATTTGTGATATTGGATTGCGATGGGTTCAACATACAGTTCAACCTCGCAGGTCGAATGAATCGTATAACGTCGCCGTGTTCGTACGCGATGATCGGATAGTGGATGGGCATGGTTACCTGCTTGGATCGGACCGATGACGGAATATCGACAACTTGGAAAATGATCACTAGAGATATCGGTTGAAGATATTCTCCAACATTTCTTGGCGGCCACTTTCGTTCGGGTCGACTTCACCTTTGGCGAGCATGTAGCGATCCAAGCTTTCGAAGTTATGTTTGCCGGCTTCGATCTCCGCCCCGATTCCATGGTCCCAACTGCGATAACGATTCTTGACGAATTGATCGATGACGCCTTCTCGGCGTATGTCTGCTGCGATGCGCAGCCCACGAGCGAATGCATCCATACCGCCAACGTGGGCATGAAACAAATCGATTGGTTCAAAGCTTTCTCGTCGGACTTTGGCGTCAAAGTTCACGCCGCCGGTTTTGAATCCACCATATTTCAAGATTGTGAGCATGCATTGTGCTGTCAGGTAGTAATCCGTTGGAAATTGATCTGTGTCCCACCCGAGGAGCAAGTCACCCGTATTGGCATCGATCGACCCCAAGGCCCCTTGCATGCCCGCGTAATCCAATTCGTGCATCATCGTATGGCCTGCTAACGTCGCATGATTGGTTTCGATGTTGAGTTTGAAGTAGGGTAATAAATCGTAATTGCGAAGGAAGTTCAGGCAGGCAGCGGCATCGCTATCGTATTGATGTTTGGTTGGCTCCTTAGGTTTGGGCTCGATCAAGAACGGGCCGTTGAATCCGATTTTCTTGGCGTAGTCGACCGCCATGTGAAAGAATCTAGCCAAGTGATCCAGCTCGCGTTTCATATCCGTGTTGTAGAGTGACTGGTAGCCTTCGCGGCCTCCCCAAAAGACATAGTTTTCACCGCCGAGTTCATTGGTAATCTCGAGGCACTTTTTCACTTGCGATGCCGCATAGGCAAAAACATCTGCATTGCAACTGGTGGCGGCCCCGTGCATAAAGCGCGGATGGCTAAACATATTGGCCGTACCCCAAAGCAATTTGACTCCCGTTTTGTCCTGATGTTCCTTGAGAGATTTGGCAACGCGATCCAAATTGGCGTGGCTTTCCGCCAGCGATGTTCCCTCGGGCGCCACGTCGCGGTCATGAAAAGCATAGAAAGGGGCGTCTAGTTTTTCGAAGATTTCGAACGCGACTTCCACGCGTCGCAATGCATTGTCGACCGAATTGCTGCCGTCATCCCACGGCCGGATCGCCGTTCCCGGTCCAAAGGGATCCGAGCCGGTGCCTCGCATGGTGTGCCAATAGACGATGCTAAACCGCAAATGGTCTTTCATCGTTTTGCCCTCGATTTCCTCGGAGGGGTTGTACCATCGAAAAGCGAGCGGATTCTTGCTCTTGGGACCTTCGTATTGAAATTTGCTGATTTGGGGAAAGTAGCTCATGGGCAGAACCTCCATGCGAGTTCGGGGGGTGTTGATCAGGTTGAAACGAAGCTCTGGTCTCCGTAACCACAGTTTAACGGATCATCGATTTGCAGGGAGTAGACAAGACGGCATTTCGCTCTGAGTCACTAATGACGGATGCTTTCTGGTTCTCGAAGATGATCTCCATTCGTCAATCACCTTAGAATTCCAAGGCATGAACTACACCGAGACAGGTTTCCAAAGAGCCCCGAAAGAAGTACGTTGGGTGTTGGAAAATTTTGCAAGTTCCTTGGCGGCGTGGATACTCGCGACCCACAATTGGCCACTCATGGCCCACAAGTAGAAATCATCAAAGTTCCAGGCGCTTCCGGCAATTTTTATGGCGGGGAAAATTCGTGGGGGCAGATCGCGTTTCTCAATATAAGAAAGCAACTCCGTTAGTTGCATTCTCGAATTCCGATCGGCGTGAATATACCAACGGCTGCGAGCTAACCCATCAGCATGGATACTCTAAACGAATCATTTCCTCGCTCGCTCCTGGCCGGGTTGAAACAACTGACCGCCCGCAACGGCCACCCTACGCATCCGATCAGGTGATCCTGCGCCCCGACATCGGAGGTAGTAGGATCGCCCAACTGCTCGTCGATGCGTTTTCCGGGAGAAATCTGCAGCCAACGCAAGGCGACTTGTTTATCCGACCAAGTCGCGACCACATCGGGCCGATTGCGCAACACGACATGCAGGTGATTGGAAAGAATCGCATAAGTCAAAACATCGACGCCAAAGACGGAAGCCAGTTTTTCGATCCGTTGTCGAATCCATTCTTTGCGGTAGAAGTAATCTTTTCCGGAA
>JBEBHM010000745.1:0-4262 GCA_040080875.1 Pirellula sp. | reverse complement strand
TGATATAATGAGCGATGCTTCGTTGGTAACTTCGTATCGACGAGTTGGCAATGATGCATTGCGCCACGTTCGGCGTTCACTAGGCCTTTCGTTCTATTTGGAGGTGCTTTATGTCTCGACTTGCTTCCCGTCTGCGTCGTTTTGCATTTACTCTTATCGAACTTCTCGTGGTGATCGCCATCATCGCCATTCTGATTGGGCTCCTGCTGCCTGCCGTGCAGAAAGTCCGCGAAGCCGCCAACAAGATGAAGTCATCAAGTAATCTCAGAAACATTGGAATGGCTTTGCACAACTATAATCAGGATGTCCACCATCTTGCCGTGAAGACTAACGTAGCCATTGGACGCATGCTCGTCGTGGGAGAGTTGGATCGAGAGGCACTTACCGAGCACAAGGCGATGTACGAATCTGCTTCCACGGAACTCGGTGTCATGATTGATGACATGGTTGAATTTAACCCACGCGCTGCTCTTACCGCCGAGGAACGTGAGGCACTGAAAAATGGTATCGAGGCAGCCCGTGAGCTAAAAGGAAGTTGCGATATGATGTCTCGAAAAATAGGCGAACTCCTTTCACCTCCAAACGACGGTTTGACTTTGCAGCTCAGGTTGCAGAAACTCAAGCTGGTGCAAGTGACCGAAGGGATTCCCGCTGTCGCCACGAATTTTCGGTTGAACCGATGAACTCGTAGGACAACGAAGTATCGCATCCTTGTGACATCGCTCAGTCGTGCGCCCTTGCACTGAGTTGAATTGGGGTCGTTACGCGTCTAATGCACCCGCAGCCTGTTCACCTGAACGGCCGAACGGGGCGACAACTGGGTAAGCTACCCGGTGTCGCCTTCGGCTTGTCGTTAAGCGAAGATGATTCAATCAACTTAGATGAATGTATCGCCCAGTCCGGCATGGAAGTCACTGGCTTTGTCAATGTTCTTGACTTGGCCTCCCAGGCCCTTGAGTTCGGCTTTGAATTTGTCTTTGCCTAAACCGCCGACCAAGAAGTCGGCGATGTCGTCCAGGCCGCCTTCGAGGTAATCGTCGCCATCTTCACCGTACACGACATCGTATCCAGCGTTTCCATAGAGGAAGTCATTGCCTGCTCCGCCGAGAACGGTGTCGTTGCCCTCGTTGCCGCGAATGGTGTCGTTCCCTAGTTCACCGTAGATGAAGTCGTTTCCGGCACCGCCGTTCATACTGTCACCACCATCGCCGCCGTACATCATGTCGTTGCCATCGCCGCCATGCATGATGTCGAGGTCCTGGAAACCATACATCACGTCGTTGCCAGCGTCGCCGTACATGGTATCAACGCCTTGATCGCCGAACATCGTGTCGTTGTCATTGCCGCCTCGCATCGTATCGTTGCCGAATCCGCCATCGACAAGATCGTCTCCGTTATCTCCCTGAAGAGTGTCATCGCCATCGCCGCCATAGATTTGGTCGTTATTCGAGCCGCCTTCGATCGTGTCATTCCCTTTTTCGCCTTGGATCACATCGATACCATAGCCGCCGTAAAGTTTGTCATCCCAGAGTCCGCCTTTGATCGTGTCGTTACCGGCGTCGCCATAGATGATATCGCTCTGATCGAATCCATCTTCGCCGCCGACAAGCGAATCATTTCCGGCTCCGCCGCGCAATTCATCTTCGTCTGCTCCACCGTGAAGTAAGTCGTCACCTCGGCCGCCGTAAAGCTTGTCTACATGGGGGTTTCCATTCGGTAAATTCTTTTCTCCGAGCGGATCACCGTAGAGGAAGTCGTTTCCGACTTCGTTGGCTGAATCGTTATTGCCGAAAGCATCGCCCCAAAGGGTATCGTTGCCCCATCCACCGGAAAGCACATCGTCGTTGGCACCACCAATGAGAAGATCATCCTCTTCGTTACCGTTGAGTGTATCCCTACCTCCCAATTTCGCTCGCGCGGGATCAGCGGTTAACTCGGCAAAGGTCAAGTCGCCAAAGAGGTTGTCGTTTTGTCCATTGCCTTGGAGATTGTCGTCTCCTAACCCACCGACAAGCACATCGCTACCTGGCCCGCCGAACAACTTGTCATTGCCATCGCCACCGAAGAGACTATCTTCGGTACGTCCAACGGTTGCAATTTCACCGTTTGGGTCCACCATCCAGTTTGGATCCAACTCATCACCATAGAGTGCGTCGACGCCGTTTCCGCCATCCAGTTTATCACCTCCATAATGACCGAACAGGGTGTCGTTTCCAGTGCCACCAAATAGCTTGTCGGCACCGTTTGCACCATGGAGCTGATCGTTTCCAGCATCGCCATAAGCTTCGATCACAATTTTCTTATTCGGGTCTCGGATTGAGTTCCCGACCTCGTCGTACACATAATTGATGAGCGCATTCGGGACACCTGAACGTTTCACAGCGAATGTGTCGTCACCAGCATTGCCATGAAATACGATCTTCTGGACGGAAATATCTACAGCAAACAAATCGCCTTCGATGAAGTGACTATTGATTGCATTCAATTGGACAACAAGCTTGTTTCCTTCGTATACATTTAGATAGCCTCCATCCGCGTGGCTTGAATCGCCAATCGAATTTCTGTACTCAACCACAACATTGTCATTTCCGTTCGAACCATTGATGTTGAGCGTTGTACTGTCATAGCTAATGCCCACATCGATCGCGAACATAGCTCGCGATTCGAGCGATTCCATTCGCATGGTGCGGCGAAGGGTTTTTCGGCGGGCAGAATCGGCTGCCGATTTTGAGCGAGAACTTCCTAATACTTGAGCAAGATTCTTCCACAAACGAGACATGATCGATACTCCGAACTGAGGTCCTAACGTCGTTCGGCAACCGTCCACCCGATCGGGAAGAAACTCAGTCAGTCGAAGCTAACAACCACATATCGCAGCAAGTCCGATTTACCCGACACGGAATTTCAGGGGCGAGGCGGGAGGCGGGAGGCTAGAGACTTGAGGGATGAGGGGCAAGGGGATTTGAAATTTGCGATTTGTAATTTGCGATTGCGCAAGCCGTGCCAAGTAACCCGAAGAATGAATCGCATTGCCCGTATCTTTCGCATTCGCCCGATCTTCCCCAGCCATATTTGGCTAAATCATGGTTGCAACTGTGAACTAGCCATATTGCCCATTGGAGCTAGGAAGCTTGTTCACCCACGAGCGATTGACCGAAATCGTTTGCAGGCACGCATAAAACTTCCGATTGCCTATCCTCGGACCGAGCAAAGCAGAGTCCACTTCCAGAACATGCTTCGACAGACCTCTCAAAGGCTTTCCCATGAGGAAATTGCCACCATCACGAAAGGGCTAGAACCGAGCCCTGAGCTTGGCTCTGCGCCAATGCCCACCAATCCGAAGTAATTCCGAAGCGATCGGTCTCGACTCCTTTCATTGGGCAAACAAAGTCTTTGAGACCTCTCTGTGACTATTCATCAAGCAAACTCTGGATAGCTTGCTCCAATTGGTCAAAGATCGGATTTGCGATGCGCAGTTTGCCGTGGCGGTCGACGAGATATATCGATGGCCAACTACCGACAGAATATGCCTTCGCGGTTTGGTTTTTGGTATCGATACCGTTTACCCACGGCAGTGGATTCCTTTTTAGGAAGGAATCCACGTTCTCGGAATCCGCCGTCGAGTGAATGCCGATGACGACAAGCCCCTTGTCGTGGAACTTGCCATGCAGCTCTCGTATTTGTGGCAGTTTTTGCAGGTATGCCCCACACCATGTACCCCAAAAATCGATTAACACAATCTTGCCCTTGAAATCCGCCAGCTTGACCTCGCCATCCGAAGACGTCCATGATGTCGCGACAAGAGCAGGTGCAACATTCCCTTCCAGCGCGTTCAACTCCGTTCTGGCGATGTTCGAACCCCGGCGTAGAATTGGATCTCGCTTGTCTTTGGATTTCGCGAGTGAAAACGAGGATTCTCTGAACTGGATTTGGGATCTATGAGGGTAACGAGTTCTAAAGTCCTCAACATCCCTTTCGCAAAGGTTAGGCGAACTGATCGTTAAAAAATTGAGCCGCTTCAACGAACCAAGTCCCTCCAAGCCGACGGGCGTCGCCATGCATTCAAGCTCTAAGTTTTCCAAGTGTTCAAGCGACCGCAAACGAGTCAGGCCGTCGTCAGTGATTAGTGCCCCATCGATGGATAGCGACTTGAGCTGCGAAGCTTGAGCGAGACTACGAACCCCTTTGTCCGTGATGCCCCCCAGGTCATTGGCTTGAATATCAAGCGACTCCAAGTTCGCCAGTGTACTGAAATGCTCCAA
>JBEBHM010000744.1:0-4275 GCA_040080875.1 Pirellula sp. | reverse complement strand
TTCATGTCGATGACGACGATGCGCTTATTGCGAAACTGCTCTGGTTGTTGCTCTGCGGGAAGCGCAGTCAAGCGCGCGATCTCTTCCAGCAATTTCGTAATCGCGGTGGTGGGGGAGGTGGTGGATTCCCTGGTGCTGGCGGATTCCCTGGTGGATTTGGCGGCGGTGGAGGCTTTCCCGGTGGAGGGCGTGGCCAAGGCGGCGGTGGAGGGAACTTCAATCGCGGCGGCGGCGGAAACCAAGGAGGTGGAGGAAACTTCAATCGCGGTGGAAATCAAGGCGGTGGAGGGAACTTCAACCGCGGTGGTGGAAATCAAGGCGGTGGCAATCGAGGTCGTTAACGCTTACCAAGCTCCAGCCTTCGATGATTTCCAAGTCATACACTCAATGGTACTTTTATCACGTCCAATATCGGCCCTCACATGATTACTGAAGCTGGCGAAATACTCCTGCGTCGCGGTCTCATCAACCGCGATCAATTGCAACAGTCTCGAGCTGCTGCCAATGGTGAGAGCATCATCGAGAGTATTGTCAAACAAGGCTTTGCCAAAGAAGAAGAAGCGCTCCGAATTGTCGCCGATGAATTCGGACTTGATTTTATCGACCTCCGCGAAGCCGATGTCGATCTCAAGCTACTGCAAACGTTTCCGCTCAAGCTCATCTATCGGCACGCACTCTTTCCGGTCAAGTTCGAAAACGGACAACTATACATTGCCACCAGCAATCCGTTGGACTTGTATCCGCTAGATGAAGCTTCGGCGGCAACCGGGCTACCCGTAGTCCCGCTCGTTGCAGAAAAGATCGAGCTGGCCAAACTTGTTAAAAAACATCTCGGGGTCGGCAGCGAAACCATCGAAGGCTTGATCGCCTCGCGCGGTGACGAAGAAACGGAGATTGAACTGCTCGAAAAGATCGAAGCAGACGGGAGTGAACTGGGCGAACAGGCCCAGGAAGCTTCGGTGGTTCGGCTGGTGAATGAGCTATTGGTCGAAGCCATCGATACGCGAGCGAGCGACGTCCACATGGAATCGCAAGCCTCGGGACTGGTCGTAAGATACCGCATCGACGGCATCCTCCACACGCAACCTGTTCCGCCTGAGATCAGCCGTTTTCAAGCTGCGATCATTTCGCGTTTGAAGATTATGGCGCACCTCAATATCGCTGAAAAGCGATTGCCTCAAGACGGTCGCATCAAACTGCGAGTGCACGGACGAGAGATCGATATCCGCTTGTCGGTCATTCCTATGATCCACGGCGAAAGCTTGGTCATGCGGATTCTTGACAAGGGGGCCATGAAGTTTGACTTGCGCAGTTTGGGGATGGGCGAAGCGACTTACCGACTCTTTAGCGAATTGATTCGCATTCCTCACGGCATCATTTTGGTAACCGGACCAACGGGGTCCGGCAAGACGACTACGCTTTACAGCTCGTTGCTTGAGATAAAATCCCCGGAAAACAAAATCATCACCACCGAAGATCCAGTCGAGTATCAGCTGGAGGGGATCAATCAGATCCAGGTGCATACCAAAATTGGACTGACGTTTGCTGCGTCGCTTCGAAGCATATTGCGACACGACCCGGACATCGTTCTCGTGGGTGAAATCCGGGACGCGGAAACAGCTGAGAATGCAATTCAAGCCTCGTTGACGGGTCACACGGTTTTTAGCACGCTTCACACCAACGATGCCGCCGGCGCGTTCACTCGGATTGTCGACATGGGGATCGAACCCTTTTTGGTCGCCAGCACCGTCGAAGGAATCATGGCGCAACGCCTCGTGCGACGTTTATGTCCGGAATGCAAACAAGCCTACACTCCAACGAAAGACGACGTGCCACGTGATTTCCCTTGGGAAAAACTCGATGGCCATCCTCTGTATCGCCCGGGTGGCTGTCGAGCGTGTAGGAATCTAGGATACTCTGGTCGATTTGGGATCTATGAACTCTTGGCCACGAATGAAGAAGTGCGGCAATTGGCCCACGATCGTTCCAGCAGTTATGAAATTAAAAAGGCAGCCTTGCGGAATGGCATGATGACCCTCCGCGACGACGCGTTCCGAAAAGCCATCGAGGGAACGACCAGCATCGACGAAGTGATGCGAGCTACCAAGGGTGATTCGCTTGTTTAGCGTTAGACAACGAGGAATGCCACATGCCTGACTTTGCCTATGTTGCTCGCGATATGGC
This sequence comes from Pirellula sp., assembly GCA_040080875.1. Classification (GTDB taxonomy): domain Bacteria; phylum Planctomycetota; class Planctomycetia; order Pirellulales; family Pirellulaceae; genus JBKCUI01. Next base: position 2,091 of record JBEBHM010000744.1, on the reverse strand, counting down.
GGGCAAGTCGATGGCCGGGACAATCTCGGCGGCCAACGCTCGCGACGCAGCAGCCCAACTGGGTGCGAAAGCACTTTTTCCGGTTTCCATTACCGTTAATAAGGGATCACAGGTCAAAAGCACCCGCCGAGTTGGCGGAGCGCAAATGGCCAATTTCTATACGCAGCTCGGCACATTGCTCCGCAGTGGAGTACCGATGTTGAGGGCGCTGACGGTTCTATCCACCCAATCGGGCACAAGTCGAACGCTCAAGAATGCGGTCTCGGAGATCAGGGCCAAGGTCGAGGAAGGGGAATCCCTCGGGGAAGCCATGTCTCGTTACCCTCGTATCTTCAATGATATGGCGGTCAACATGGTTCGCGCTGGGAGCGAAGGTGGATTTCTCGAAGACGCGCTGGAACGTGTCGGTGGATTTGTTGAACAACAAGAAGAGATGAAGGGCAAGACGGTCGGTGCGCTGGCCTATCCCGTATTCGTGATGACGGTTGGCCTAGTTGTGGTCACCGTGCTATTGGTCATGTTCGTCCCACGTTTTGAGTCGATTTTCGACAGTATGCGAAAGAAAGGGAAGTTGCCACAAGCGACGGAAATGCTGTTGGGGCTCAGTGCGATAGTTCAAGCTTGGTGGTGGGCCATTCTGGGTGTTGCGGCCATAATCGTGTTTTTTCTGAACCAATATTTAAAAACCGAAAAGGGAAAGAGAATTTTTGACTTGGTCAAGATCAAGACGCCCCTCATCGGAAGTGTGTTCTTGAATTTGGCGGTTTCCCGATTTTGCCGTGTCCTTGGTACATTGCTGTCAAACGGAGTTCCGTTGCTCCGATCGCTGGATATCAGCCGGCAAGCTTCGGGCAACATCATTTTGTCGGAATCCATCGCAGCAGCGAGCGAAGAAATATCGGCGGGCGAACGACTTGCTAAGCAACTAGAGAAGGGTGGACACTTCCCTCAGACGGTGGTCGAAATGATTTCTGTTGCCGAGGAGTCCAACAGCCTAGATAATGTGTTAGTAACAATATCGGACAACTTGGAACGAACGACCTTCCGGAGATTGGAAACGGTCGTGCGTTTGCTGGAACCTGTCATGTTGCTGATTTTGGCAGCAATGGTAATGTTTGTGGTGATGGCCCTGATGTTGCCGATCATCAGCGGTGAAAGCGCCTTTTAAAGAGTACGTTAGGAGAAGAATAATGAAAAATAGAGTTATTTCGCGCAAGCGATCCCGTCTTGGCTTTACGCTGATGGAAGTATTGTTGGTTCTCGTGATTTTGGTAGTTTTGGCCGGCTTTGCAATCCAGAATATGATGGGCACGTTGGAAAGCGCTAATAAGAAGATAGCCAAGACCGCGATCGGAATGCTGACGACGTCGGTAAAGGAGTATCAACTACAGGTCGGTAGTTTGCCACAAGACCTAAACGCTTTGTATGAACAGCCCAGCGATATTGATGCCAGTATATGGGTTCAAAAATTAGACAAGCCGGTTCCAATGGATCCATGGAATCGACCGTTTGAATATAAACTCAACGGCAGCAGTTTCGAAATTCGAAGCGTAGGACCAGATGGACAATCTGGCTCAACCGACGACATCACTATGTAGCGGTTTCGCTCCGCGAAACCGCCCTCGCTGCCTTACCACCCTACCCACCCACGTTTCATTTCCTTTTAAACTCGTCGCACCATCGCAACTATCCAAAGTGAAATGTTCGGAATCGATCCATGCGATACAGTCAACCACACTCCAGGCAAGCAGTAACGCTCTTTGAGCTGCTGATTGTATTGGCATTGCTGGTGGCTATGGCAGGGATTGCGGTTCCAACATTTGAGTCGATGGTGACCAGTCGTCGACTGATCCAATCCACCAATCAGTTGCGAAATGAATTGGCGGAGGCACGCGTAACGGCGATGCGGACTGGTCAATCTCAAGTACTGCGAGCTACCCTTCAAACTCAAGAGTATTCGCTGGCCCCTTGGTTGGGGACTGGCGATTCGCGGGATGCTTCGGCGGGCGCGACGGTTGCGAACTCGGGCGGTGAGATTGTCAAAACGGAATCGGTGGCGGGTGGGGGCGTCTCGGTTTCGGCAGCGGATAC
>JBEBHM010000743.1:0-4277 GCA_040080875.1 Pirellula sp. | reverse complement strand
CCAGTAGTTCCTTGAGTGTAACGCTCATCCGAAAGGTTTATCCTTTCTTGGACGGGTATCGCTAAACCCAAGGAGGCCATGATGAGTATCAAAGAAATGCACGCGAGTTGCGGGGCTCGCGTTTTCGGATGGCGAGGTGCCTGGCCGCAACCGCGTGATATCAGCCGTTCGTCCTTCGAAGATACGCATGGTGATTTGGAAATGTATTTGAATCAATGAAAAGACGAAGTACCGAAACTTGGCTGTGCGTGCTCGGGACAAGACTGATGGAAGCTTGCTTCCGTCATGATAGCCATCGTGGGGAGCCGGATGCGTTAACTGCGCACGTCCGGTTCTGGCAGGGGGCGTTGCTCAATCGACCAAGCCTAAGCTTTATGCTAAGCTGGGAAGAAAGAGTTCGCTCTACTCACCGCGAGTTGCGGTTCGCACATTTCCTGATGACAAGTCACTTGGCCGAAACCGCGTGATCGCCGCCGTTCGTCCACTGAAGGCCTGACCTCATTCCCGAAAGGATTCGTCATGAATAATCCGTACACTCCTACCATTGGTCCGGTTGTTGATCCAAAATGGAAATCGCAGATCGTCATAGACATGGGACGTTTGGCTCTGCTGGTCATGATCTGGCTTGTCGTTACTTACGCCGTATCATTACCATCAAGCAAGATGCTAACCAAAGACAGTGCCCTTATTGCGATGTCCCCTTTTGTTCCCATCGGATTGTTGGCAACTGCAATTGCTGGTGAGACAGTTTGGGCGTTTCTTGTGACCATATTTGCATGTCCGGTTGCCATCAGCGTTGTTGTTGGTGCACTGGGAGTGAGAAAGATGCGTGCGTGGGTAGCAGCCATTTCGATGGGAATCCTTTATGGTCTTTTCCTTCGTCTGTTCTACTTGATGTGTGACGTCGCGTAGTCAGCGAGGACGAACAAAAAATGCACTCGAGTTGCCGATCGGGCGCTTCCTCGTTTCGCTTCGGGGATTCTCAAAACATCTTCCCTACATGCCAGACGACATAGATTGCTGTTCGTTTCGACAAGATTGGATACATTTTGAAATCAGATTCGGGACCGAAAAAAAGAAAGCTATCATTCGTTCGCCGGTGGATCCATCGCGCTTTCTTGACTTGGGCTTTCGTTTCGACACTTTGGCTTGCAAACTCTGTCCGAACTCAAGGGGTTGATCCTGCAACTTGGCGCAGCAGCCCCAAAGTTTCCGTCGCGGATCGGACACACGGCCATCAACTATTTGACGGTTACGCTACGATCACTCGATCAGAGCAGCAAGCGATCACACGTACGGAATTGCTCACAGCGCTCCATCGTGTCAATGACCGGGGGTTCGAACAATCACATGCACTGGAGCCGGCGCAGGGATCGTTGTCCCCGGTTATAAATCTTGGCGATATAGATACCAGCAGCTGATGGACAACATCACGAAAATAAACGCCAAATTGCTCCAGATGGGTGTCCACGGATCCGCGACCACCTTGGGGGCATCCAAATCGCCGCGATCGAAAGCGATCGTCTTGTTTTTCGGATTCTTGAGGAAGTACTCGATCGTTTCGTTGACGGCAGCTGGCTTGGGGTTCACCTGATAAAATGGGTTGATGACATAGTTGAAGATCATTTCGACCATGGTGGATTTGGGATGAAATGACTTGAGCACTTGATTGTTCTCCAGGTCCAGCAAATCGACTCGCTTGCCGGAATGGGCCAGCCACAACTGGTCTTTGTCGTTGAAATGCATGGCCAGCGCACGCCCTTGTCCGACCATGGACGGCTTCGAGCACTTCTCGCCGTCGGATTCTACTTTCCATATGGTTCCGTCGGTGGTGAGTAAAAGAAACCTGCCCCGCGAGTCTACTTTAATTTGCTTGAACGAGTTCTCGCCGAGGTCACTGAGTTTGCGCAGGACCTTGAGAGTCGCCAAGTCCAGAACGATGGGGACTGCCCCGATGGGGCAAACGATACATACTTGATCGTTCGTTCCAATGATTGCAACCGTGTCTTCTGCAAATTCCAAATTGGCGCGCGCTTGCTCTTTCAAAATGTCGTCGTTTTCTACCCAGTGCACAACCTTGCCACGCGAATAGGCAACCGCATTCCTAAACGATGGTGAAACAAAAACGTCGATTGGCCTTTTCAAATTCCAATTCTTGGGTGTCATTAACGGATAGGCCTGCAAAACACCCTTGGTAAAGTTCATGCCGAAGTCTCCAAAGATCGACTTCTGTTGATCCAATTGGGCAGCGACCTCTGGATCGAATCGAAAGATGCCATCTTCGCCCACCACGCCCAGGGTGTTCTTCCACGCGAAGATTTGTTTGGCTTCCGACGGTAATTCCGGCCCATTATCCAATCTGCCATCATCCCAAATTTTGGACTGAAAGGACTTGTCGGTTGGGTCTATCAGATCGGGCGCATGAGCAAGTTCGAGGGGTGCGGAAAATCCTAAATTCATACCAAACGGTGCTTGCTGGGTTCGGCTGAAGTAAATCGATTTCTGACTTTCAAGCCAAACGGGGCCGAGTACTTTTTGCCCCCCGCGCTCTCCGAATGCAGTCTTCCATGCCTTGCCGTCTTCATTCCAAAACTGCAAGTGCCCTTGTTGGGTTCCTACCATGGGAGTGTCGCCCACCGCATAGACGCGTTGGACTTGATTTTGGATATTGAGGGTAATGTCGAAGTAAAGATGAATCAGCCCAACTCCAAAGCACAATCCCCAAAAAACGGCCGTAACCACGACGCAGATAATCGGATTCTTCCAAATCAATCCGACCAAAGCAGATACCGAATAAAAGATCATGAACATGAAAATAAACAAAGGGATGCACCAAAGTATGCCGATGTTCCAAATATCGAGCCGCGTCCCGGCATACAAATACAATCCGATTAAGAGATAGATAATATTTACTGCCACAAAGATACAACCGCCGACAAATTTTGTTAGAAACAAAAGGCTTCTGGAGATGGGCTTACTCAGCAGCAAGTGCATGGATCCGGTTTGAAACATGTCAGGAATCATTGGGCTTGTGATGATCACAGCCACGAACATAGCCGCGATGCCAAGTCCCAATCGCATCACCAATGGGAAAATCGCTGTCTCGATAAACGGCTTCATCTTGTTGTACGTCAGTGGCAGCGGGCTGCTAAGCTTGATTCCTGCATAGGTTATCCAAGACGCTTGCCCGGCCGAAGAATGGATGGAGCCCTCAAAGGCAAGATCCACCAGCCCGCGATTGAGCATCTCAAGTTCTGTGGCAGAAAGGTTCTCCTTGTTCGCGATCAAGTCCTTAAGCTCATCCCGCTTGTCCGCAGTCGGCCAGACGTCTTTTTCGTAGAGGTCTTTGATCGAGAGCAGTTTGTTGAGTGATTCGATCAATTTGCCAACAGAAACTCGCCGATTATTGGCTTGCCGTTGCTTGAGAATTCCCTGAAAATCCGCATCCAATTTGGCGTAGACTGCTTTTTGTTTTCGGGTCCCTTTGCCGGTTGAGGCTGTCGCCAGTTGGTCGAGGATGGTCTTGGCGGACTTGATGTCGGTATTGGTAAATTGATAGCTTTCACCTTGCGATACAGAAAGCGGAAACAAAGCTGCGAGAATCAATGTCCAAGCGGCGAGCAGTATCCACAAAACCTTGGACTGAATCGATTCAAGAAAGCTGTCGAAGAGGATGGCGATGTATGGTTTCATGGAACAGACGTTAGTTGGGATGCATTGTTAGGGGAACGATTCGGTCCAGGCTGAGGGCTAGCAGCATGGGGGCTAACCGAACCCACAATGCTCATAAAGACCTGTTCGAGCGTTGGCCTAAATCGCTCCATGCGATAGATACTGATCGAAGCGGCTCGCAATCGATCGACCGCCTGGTCCACGCTGGATTGCTCGGTGGCATCTATTTCGATGCGATGTAGTGGGATCTGGCTTGCATCCCCATTTTGGATGAATAGTTTTCTACGGACGTTGCAGACAGACAAGGCTTGTTCGATGATTTGCGAGTCGCCAGCAACCTCCAATGTGACGGTGGCCCGACTCGCGTCCGGATGGTTTTCGATCAATTCGTCAATGGTTCCAATACCCCGCAATATGCCAAGGGCCATAATGGCCACTCGATCGCAAATGAGTTCCACCTCTTGCAGGATATGGCTATTTAAGAAGACCGTTTTTCCACGTTGCTTAAGCTGAAAGAGGACGTCTCGAATCTGCGAGCGTCCCATGGGATCGAGTCCATCGGTCGGCTCGTCAAAGATGAGCAGGTCTGGATCGTGGAGCATGGC
>JBEBHM010000742.1:0-4278 GCA_040080875.1 Pirellula sp. | reverse complement strand
ATGGACGAGATCAACCGTTCGTTGTCCCCTATCATCAATCGAATCGCAGAGCCGGGGCTTACCGGAACCAATTGTCGTTGTCCTCGATAGTTCACCCAAATGGGAGTATTTGGCTTTAAGTGCTTGGGGATGTGAAACGGACTTGAGCAATCGCTCGTCCATTTTTCGCCTGTAACCATCTGAACCTCATAGGCTTCGGGTTCAACAATTTGCTCAATCTTGTTGACCAACTCTAGCGAATCGGCTACTTGCATTGCGGTGGAACCACCTGTCTCAATGGCCAATCGTTGATATTGAGCCGTTGCATCCGCAAGCTCAGTGTCCGGGACACCAAATCCAATGACGTGGATGTGGACGCCTAAACCCTTCGCTTGCTCGATAACACTGTCGATCGTCAAATTCTTTTCGGGGCTCGGATTGAACTGATAATTGCGGCCGTCCGAGATGACAATAATGTCGTGCGTAGTTCCTTGAGCGAGCTGGGTTGTCTGTGCAACCGCCTGCTGGATCGCCAAGTAAAGCGGTGTCTGCCCCCACGGCAATAGCAACTCCAACTTTGCCATGACCGCAGAGTACTCTGCATCGGAAAATCGTCCGATTGGCAGTACGGTTTCCACGTCTTCGAACGCTCTCATCGAACTCGGAATAGGGAATTTTGAAGCATACCGATTTTGAATGAGAGTTCCCTGGTCAGGCGTCCCCTGAGCCACACGATGTCCAAAAAAGTGCACGCCTACCAAATCGGGTCTGTTCCGCCAACGGCCAAGGATTTCAGTCACCGCCAATTGAGCTGCCGTCATTTTCGTGTCAACGATGGGGTCAACCGTCGCGGAAATCGTCGACTCACGCCGATACGGACCTGCCATCGTTGCGGAACAATCAAGAATGAGCGTTCGCGCTCGTCGCTTGGTTCGAGTATCTACAACGTGAATGCTCGCTGGCGCGGACGAGTTTATTCTTGCAGTCGAAACGTTGTTCTGATCCGGAACGATCTGAAATTTGGATTCCATTCGATGACCGCGAAAGCGAACAACCGCAAACGATTCGATCGATCCGACGGAATCCGCTGAAACGAAGTCCGGCACGCGAAGCTTGATTGTCTGCCGCGGCATTGTTGCCCCAATGCTCGTGGTGACCGGTGGCCCCAAAACGACTCGTGAACCGTTCTTTGCCTCGACCTGCAATGCGGCGAACCCTGACGGTAACCCACGCGCATTCCGATCAACGGTCAATTCGCAAAGGGAAGCATGATCGTCTTCCCTTTTCCAACTTGGCAAATGTTCTGCCTGAATCTGTATGGCCCCTTGCGCCGAAGATTGCTTGTCAGCCAAATCTCGAAAGGCATCCTCTATCCGCCCCTGAACCGTTTCGCTACAACCCGACTGAGCCTGCGCATAGAGACGGGATGCTATTCCAGAGAAATGGGGCTGAGAACTTATGCTAGGTGTCTTCCAGAAATCTTCTGCAATCCTTCGGCCAGAGCGAATCAATCGACAACGCTGCTCGTCATCGATCCACTCTCGAACAACACGACTACAGTCCGAATCGAGGGACAGCGGCGCCAGGACTCGTGCGACCGTCATTGCAGAGAATCGACTAGAATTGGATTCTCCTAATTCAGACCCGATCGACTTGCAGATCGTGTGCGCTACCTTTGCCACCGAAACCAATTCGGGCTCGTTGGCGATCCTGTATGCCTCTTTGAGCTCGGGCGGAGACGACGCCATGATGAGTTGTGCCACAAGCTGCTCGTTGCGATGCGGTACGTTGATCAGCTTGTTCGCATCCGGCGTTCCACTTATCTTGGTTTTGAGCGCCGTCTGAGACAAGTGCTTGCGGGCTGCTAATCGCAACTGGATGGATCTTTCGAGCGATGGACCTTGGTCTGGCAACAAACCAGATCGCAGCAGTTCCTGAATCGCGAAATTCTGCCCAGGACTCAGCGCCGATTCATGCAGCAACATCGCACTCCACCGACGACTAAGCTCTCGCCGAAGCATCGTTACTTCGTTCCCAATATCAAAAAGCGATTGCGCCGTGGGCGAGCCATTCTCAAGGTAACGTCTCAGTATGGTGGCGTTTCCCAAAAGACCGCGAACGATTCTTTCTAATGCGATAGAATTTAACGGCATCGAATCATCGTCTGCGGTCGCGTCCAATGCATCCATCGCGTGAAACAAACATGGGAGTTCGGCCAGACACTCCTCGTAATCTCTTAGCATTGATACAAACGTTTGGGTCCATCTTGCAAAAGCATCAACTTGTTTTTCGAACTCTTGCACGTCGTCGACAATTGTCTCATCGTAGCTCTCGACAAGCATGCGGTCTTCGATGCTTCGCCGCGCGCGATCCACTGCCTGCTCTCGATCATAGGCTGCCAACAACTCTGGCATTTCTGCACAGGTCAATCGCACGGACTCAAGTTGAGATTGAGATTTTGCAAAGCGCTTGCGCAACTCCGCATTATTCCAAATCCGAAGTCGAGGATTTAGGACAGCATGCTGTAGGAATGGAACTTGTCGCATGTTGAAGACAGCCGTGTCTTCAGCGGCTGTGCGGATCCATCGGCTGGCCGCATCGAAGTCAGCCGCGTCTCCTACTTGATTCCAAAGCCACTGTGATCCCTCGAATAACTCTAGATCTAGGTTACGGTTGGAATCGCCGGCGGTATTGGATTGCGTCTGCGAAAAGGCATTCAATTGGCGTTGAAATCTTTGCGAAAGCTCGTTAAACGTGCGCTCACCGGACCGGCCACCAAATGCTGCTTCCTCCATGGCGACCGCATCACCTATCAGCTGAGCCCACTCGGTCGGCTTTGCATGCCACGGCTTTGATTTCCTAAGGGTTTCGATTTCTCGCCATCCGGACTCGATCGTGCGGACGACTTTTTCTGGCGGGTTGCCCGTATAGTTGGACGGACGCGGCGTGGACGGTTGCCCCGCCCATGCCAGGGCTCGCGGGGTGGAATCGGTGGAATACACCATCGACGTTTGCAAAAACCCTCGCGTAGAATAGGCGAACTCACTGGTGAACCGTTGAATATAGTTATGTAGCTCCTCTACCTCGACATACCGATTGGCGTTTCCGCCAAACTTTTTTTGATCGCATAGTCCACCCAGTCCCTGCGCCAGAAAAAGAGTAAACGGATCCGCTAGCCCATCTGCCGAATTGGTAGATCCAAAATTCGTCGTTGTTGAGACAAAGATGCTTACGTGTCGATATCGTTGGGTCGAAGCATTCCACTCCACCAACTTGCGAACCGATGCCGCGAATACGTTCTTCGATCGCTCATTGGGAAGTACCCCTGGATGACGCCCGCTCTCCAGGAACATAACCAAGGGTCGATCTCCGCGAGTGACATTCGCAACGTGATCCAAGATCGACTGCAGCGGCAGCCAAGTCGCAGGATCAAGCGCCAGCGAGTCTTTGACCAAAAGATATGGGAGAGCATCTTCGCCCACAACTCCGTGCAAATTGAGATAAAGCAGCAACGGCAAGTCACGTGAAACCGCATGATCGAGCTGCCCGATCGCATCCTCAAAATCACTCCATTGCCCTTTAACGAGAGCACTGGAATCATTGAGCTTTTTGACCGTTAGATTGCGTCGATGCAACGACTCGATCGCCTCCGCGTTTTCACTTTCCCAGGGGTTGATGTCCCATGGGGGAGAATACGTACTCGAGAGAATCAGCAGCGGTGTCCTCGTCGGCGCAACAAAAATTAAGCTAGCGAAGAGCCATACCAGCCCCAACAGGCCGAATAATAAAAATGCACAAGCGATCCGGCTGCGCACTCGTCCAGAAACAATACTCCGGTCGCCCGCCTTCAAGAATCGATAAAAGAGAAATCCAGAGCCTCTCACTCGTACAATACCCGTCCCTCGATCGCCATTCCCTTCCGACAAACGATTACGAAGGTGTTTGACTACCAAAATATGGGCTGAACAACAACATCAGCTACACCCATCGAAACGCTAGCGTTTCCTTCGTTTATCGAGTTCTTTCGCGACCCACAACATGAACCAACTCCCATCGCACTACGATCGAAACACCGGAAAAGTGTCCATCGACGGAATCTCAACAACAAATTCATCGTCTGCCGTACGGGTGGTTTCGACTTCGCTAAGATATCTCGCAATCGTCTGATGCGTACCAAATCGTGCCCTCAGGTAGTGCTCCCGCAATGCCAACTTGTCAAACCTGGATACGTACATCATTTGGGACAGTTCGTTGCTATGCGTCAGGGATTCGATCGTTGGTATGAAATCGGGTATATCC
>JBEBHM010000103.1:0-16055 GCA_040080875.1 Pirellula sp. | reverse complement strand
TGCATGCCATGTATCGAATGCGCAATGCACGGCAGAGACTATCGATTCAGATCCCCGCGAATGCCGAATTTGATTCACAGCCTCTGATCATCAACAATCAGAACGTTGCGATCGAACGGGGCGATGGGCAACAACTCTTTATCCCGCTGTCAGGGTACGATACGTCTCAGTCATTAGTTGTCGAACTTAAGTACACCATTCCAGGAGATCATCGACAAATCGACTTGCCAGTCTTCCCGGATGCGCCTGCTGCCCAAACGGTATACCTCGGAGTTTTTCTGCCCAAGGAACGCATGTTGTTGGCATCCGATGGACCCTGGACCGAGGAATTCGAATTGAAAGGCAATAACACTTGGAAATCGGTACCCGTGGGGACTCGATCTTTGCGAGAGATGATTTCTTGGGTCAAGGAAGGCACAATTACCGTGCCAGCATCGGACAACGAGATTCAATCGGACGGGGTCCTCCATCTGTATTCAACGTCGCGTCCAGAGGACGCCCCAACCGGGTCACTGCGTCTACAGGTCGTCGACGACCGTTGGTGGGCATCGGTTGTTGTAGGTAGTTTGTTGCTGGTCGGATTGCTTCTATTGTGGGCCTCGATGCAGTTCAAGCTGGCAGCTATCGCCTTGGTCGCTTCCATCGCGATCGCAACGGGAGTGTTCGCCCCGACGCTGGCAAGTCAGCTGACCAATTTGCCATCGTACGTTGGATGCGGCCTCGTTGGCATTTTGTGGGGAGCCAAATGGCTGATTGGAATCGTATCATCGTTCGAAACCTCCAAAGCCGAACCCATCCCTATTGCGCCTTCAACGCCCGAATCGCATCCGGCAACGACAGATGCGCAAACCAATCTCGATGGCACTTCTGGATCGGGAGATACCCATGTTTAATTCATTCGTATCTGATTGCAGTACCGCATCCAAGGGCTATCGAGGGAGAAATTTGCGACCTGTAGGATTCAATTTGGTTTTGCCCATGCAATTCATTGAGCCTGAGGCGCTAGCCGAGCCAAGCCACAGGAAATCGGCTAGCGACTCTGGCCCAGAAAGATCCCGACTTATTTCAATCGTACAGGTCGGGAATCTGCTCCTTGCGATGTTGATGAACTTGAGTATCGAAGACCTTGTGCGGGCCGATGAGAAGTCCGAATCGGTACGCATTCCAACGCGAGAGATTCACATCCCGTATGCTGATCTACCGATCCTGTTGAGCGGTCGAAACGAGCGGATCTTTATGACGCGAGCCGAATACGATGCCCTATTGAAGAGCGCGAACATGTCTCCCGAACAGATTATCGCCGCGCGACGCGAAGCCACCGAAAAAGCCGCGATTCCGACCGATTCACTCGTCTCCCGAGCTGAATATTCGATCCGCATCGAACCTGGTCGAGCGATCGTGCTTGCGACACTAGTCATCGATGTTTTGCGCCCCGGTTTGATTGCGGTGCCACTCGTATTTGAGCGTGTCGGTTTGATCGATGCACAATTGGACGATCGACCAGCCAACATGATTCGATCGCCTGCGGAACCAGGCTCTCAAGTGCTCTTGTTCGTCAATGGAACTGGACAACACACTTTAAAATTAACGATGGTGTCTGCAGTCGGCTCGACCGCTGCGCAGCAATCGTTGAATGTGGTCTTGCCCCGAGCCGCGACGAGTCTTTGGAAAATGTCCGTGCCTGGCAATGTCGATTTAGTCTCCGGTGCGGTTGCCCGTGTTCGCTCAGTGGACAACGACGCAAACGTCACCACGTTTGAACTGATTCCAAGCAACACCGCTGCAGCACCTTCGCAAGCGCCTGTGGAAGCATCACATTCCGGGGTGCCACTTTCGGTGGTCATGACTCTCAACAACAAATCGTTGCGAGAATCGCGATCTCTCGAATGTCGAAATACGATCGTTCATGAGATCACGGAGGCTTACGAACAAGTCAAGTTCCGTGCTGGCATTCGAGTTCAAAATGGAGCCGAAAAACGCATACAAATCGAAGTTCCTGCCGACTTTGAAATCCTGAGGGTGCACTCACCCACCATGCTGCGTTGGAAAGTACTCGGGGGTCCTGATTCGGGCCGAACGGAACAACCCAACCTTGAGATCGAATTGCGAGAACCAGCCACCGATCTGTTCTTCGTCGATGTGCTTGCGACCAAGACGCACCCAAAGGCGTATATCGAGACACCCAACCCATGGAAGTTCCCAGTCTGGAAAGTTTTAGATGCCGATAGCCAGTCCTCAATGATTGGGATCCAACTCCAGAAAGAACTTGTATGGAGCTCACTTGAGTATGGAACGTTAATCCCGATGGACTACTCAGCGATGCGCGAAGCGATGCCACAGGAACTATGGCAAAACGATGCGGGCAGCCCGGCCACCTATCCAATTTTGGCCCTCTATGCACCGTTGGAAGTCCCTGCGATTTCTGCTCAAATCGCTAAACCTCGCGGGTTGCCCACCGTCGCTGTGAACATGCTTGCAACGGTGAGTGAATCAGGAATTCGCGTTCCGAGCATTGTGAGCATCACTGCAGCAACGGAACCGATTACCAGTTTGGAGTTGCACCTACCCTCTGGATGGCAACCGGTGTCCGCGTCCAAACTTGACATGGCCTCTCCATCGGAAGGGACACCCCTTAAAATAGAATTGCTCGATTCGGGATCCGGGCCGAATGATGTTTCGAAGCGTCCGGGGCGAGTTCGCATTCAACTCGTTTCCACCATCGCGCCGAACACTTCCGCTCGTTTCCAATTGGAGTTGATCGGGGTTCCCGAAGGCTGGTTATCGCAATGGACGGAGATGCAGTTCAAATTTCCTAAAGTCACATTCCCGGGTACGGAAGTCGTGTCATCGGTGCTGTCTGCGGTCAGCGAAGGGGACTTGGACCTTGTTGCAACCAACAATCAGGGACTGGCCGCATTGTTTGAAGGCGAACGACAATCGCTCGAGGTGAGGGGAAATCGCGATGGGCCGGCATTTGTCTCTCTCAACAACGATTGGCAATTGGAACTCGCAGCCACGAAACGGGAACCTCAACTTTCCGCTGAGGTCTTTTCGTTCTTCAAAGTTGCCGTCGAAGATATCAAGGCTGCGTATGAACTTCATATGGACATCAAAGCGGCCAGTGCGAATGCAATCACCTTTTCGTTGCCCGAGTCAACACCCGCAGAAATGATCATTCGTGGATTGGACGATACCGTCGTCAAGGAGTCAACGAGTCGAGTGTCGAACGGTCGACGTTATTGGTCGGTCAACCTCGACCGACGCATGTCAGGAATGGTAAAACTCGCTGTGGAGTTCTCCTTGGACCGGTCATCGGATTCAAGCCAACAGATGCCCATTGTCCGGGTTGATAAAACGACTTATCAAACGGGCGTAATGGCGATTGAGGGAGATGATGAACTCGACGTTTCGATTGTCACTCACCCGAGAGGCGCCGATGTCGGAGAGTTGACTGAGTCTCGCTATACGCTCGGAAGCCGACTGCTGGGCGTATACGCTTACCAGGTTTCGGACAATGAGTTGTTTGCCGGCCAGGAGGATGTGTTGTCGATCCGATCGACTCAGCGAAAGCTGCGAGCCGTGCCAACAACGATTATTCAGCACATGAAAATCGCGTCGTCGCTCTCGTTGTCGAACAAGAGTCATCATGTGGTAGATTTGGAGATAAAGTCGATCGGCGGCTTCGTTCAGATTATGTTGCCTAACGGAGCCGAGCTTTGGTCGACCACGGTCAACGATCAGCCGACACTGCCGCAGCGCAAAGACAATCAACTGGTTGTCGAGCTGGCAGTCAAAGAACAGCAAAAGGCGGTCGAAACCGACTCTGCGCATGGAGTATATCAGCTTCGCATCGCGTATGAGACGCCCATAGGGCCATCAAGGCTTCGATCCCATCTGGAACTGTTTGCGCCTACGTTTGCTACCGTTCAAGATGAGCTTGGGGCATCGGAGCCCATACCAGTAGTCGATACGCAGTGGAACATTTGGACTCCAAAGCATTGGGAATTGGTTACGGTTTCGGGAGATCTCGATCTTCAGCCCCGCCGTGTACAAGACGTGTTTCCTTACTCGCTCGGCAACTTGACTAGGATTCTCGATTCGGTAGCGAGTACAAGAGCGTTTGAAGTGAAGGCGAGACTAGATAGCGCTTTCAGAACTATCCCAAAAGCAAGTACCATGAGCGATCAGGGGGCAGCGACTCCTTCGGCGTCCTTCCCACAGCCAGAGAATGCCGCTCCTGATTTTCTCGATCCCGTCGTGAAAATGGACGCCATTCCCAATTCGCCAACGATGCAACAATCTGGTGTGGATCGTAAGAACGCAATGGCGCAGTCGAGAGCACCGCAGGCAAGCCTTCCAGAGTTGGGAGAAGCCGCGATTGGAGGAGGCGCTGATTCTCGAGCTGCCCAAGTCAAACGAATGCAAGCGTCCAACGCCGTCGAAGGACTCAAGACACTCCCTATATCGTTTGAAAACCCGATTTCCTGGCAGAGCTTCCAGCTTGTCGGTTTTGGCGAGCAAGGCACCATTCAACTCAGCCTCGCAGACAATCAAAGACTGGCGTGGCTTGGCTGGTCGCTGGCAACGGCCATCATCGCGGGCGGATTCGCGAGCTTGTACTGTCGATTCCGGTCCATGTTATTTTGGTCGTTGGTACTCATGATCGTCGCGATCGCTCTACCGCTTGTTACTCCATGGCAGTACGAATGTGGCTACGTCGCAGGCTATTGCTTTTTTGCGTTGGTGGTTGTTTTGTTGGTTCGAATCGTTGTGGAAATTGTGCGTCGATTGTCCGCGCGGGCAAAATTTGAATCGAGGTCCATCGCAGCATCATTACCATTCTTGATCCTCGGTGTGTGGAGCGGTAGTTCTGCAAGCTGTGATGCGCAAGATGCCGTTCCCCAAACGCTGCGAACCTTTGACGAATTCGTGGCCGCGATGAAATCGAAGGAACCTCCCAAGTCGGCTATCGAAATTCCGAAGGATGCAATTCTCGTCCCATTCGAAATCAATCCATCTCAAAATGCCGAAAAATCCCCCAATGACAGGATTCTTGTTCCGTACTCGGTTTACAAGAAACTTTGGGAGCTCTCAAACAAACGCACCGACAACAGCCTGAACAGTTCGACTGGGCCATCCGAGTATTCGTTATCGAATTTCAAAGCGAATACCCAACTGGATAGGGACGATTATCTCTTGGTAGAGCTCGAAATGGAGATCGAATTGCTTGTCGATCGAACGATCTTGATTCCGTTCGGATTGAACGGTGCCGTATTGACCCGAGCGCGATGGGACGACAAACCAGCTAGTGTCCGTTCGCTGCCGAATTCTTTGGTGCTTGTGTGTGAGGGCAAACGCAAACATCGTTTTTCCGCTACGTTTCAAGTAAGCGTGTCGAAGCAAGGAGGTTGGCGCACCGTAGCGACCACGCTACCGTCAGCACCCTACGGTTCACTGACCGTCAACGCATCCCAATCCAACATGGAGGTCCGCTTGATGGGTCTCAACGATGTTGAGCAGCAAATCACCAGCAAAGCGCGAGAGTCCATTGAGACCGTATTTCCAGCCGACGGCAACCTTCAATTGCAATGGAGGCCCAAAGTCTCAGAAAGCAACACAGATCAAGGCCTGACTGCGGACGTAAACAGCCAATTGCATATCGAAGAGCAAGGCTTGCGGTCGACATGGGACGTCAAGCTCACATTTCGAAGAGGCCGGCGCGAGCGCTTTGAGTTTGAGCTTCCGAAAGACGTCCTGGTCGAAAGCGTATCCGGCAAAAACATTCGCGGTTGGAACGTCCGAACTGTAGATGACAAACAACATGTCGAAGTCGAGTTATTGCTGCCCGCGACGGAGTCCGAACAAGTGACTATCGTCGCGTCCCGGCCAACACGCCTCGGGTTGAATGCTCAAGATTCGTTTACGACATTCAAACTGGCTGTTCCCGAAGCGATGCTTCATCAAGGAATCATCACGGTCGTACAAAGTGCACTGCTCGACGTGGAAGTACTCTCGACCGAAGGACTCACTCGCGAGGATTTATCGAACGATATTCGCTCGTTGCCGAGCAGCAGCCCAATTGCCATCAAGCCGTTTCAATCGTACCGTCATCGCACGGGTGACTATGAACTTCGTTGTCGAGCAACCGCAGTCGAGCAAAAATTTTCGGCACAGGCGAGTTCGTTTTTGCGAGTCAGTCGAAACGATGCGCAATGGGAGTCGAGCATCGATTTGACCCCTCAAGGTCGCCCGATGCATCGGGTTCAAATCCGCGTCCCGGCCGATTGGAATTGGAGTCCTCCCCGATCCACAGTTCCGTTGGAGTGGACGCTTTCAGGTGCGGTTCAAGGGACACGAACCTTGGATATTCTATTTCAAGGTCAAACGGCCAAAACCAATTTGATCCTTTCCGGAAAACAAAACCGACCGATTGACAGTGCAACGAGCGAGTTGGTGGTTCCGATACCTCAAGTCCAAGTGATGCAGTCCATTCGAGATTCGGGAGACATTCGTGTCTATGCCGACCCAGGAGTCGACGTGATTCCGACGGACCTACAAAACTGCGTGCGTTTGCCGGTAACGGCGGTTGCAATTCAAACACCGTCGCATGGAAACTTGGTCCATGCAGAGCTTCGAACGGCCATTCGATTTGATTCGGGCAATTATAGGGGCGTGTTGCGATTTCGGCCGAGGGAGCCGCAGATCACTGTGCTGTCGATCAGCAACGTCAAACTCACTCGAAGATCTCTTGAAGAGACGATCTACATCGAATGGAACATCCGCAATGCGGGCACGCATCAACTCGAATTCGAATTGCCCGACCGGCTTCAAGGTGCGACGGTGCTTGCACAAATGGTCCGCAACATCAAGCGAGTCACGATCGAGGCGCCCGTGAACTCGCCAGGCAATGCAACCGTCAAATTCACGCTCGAGCTTCAGGACGATGTTATGGGAGAGTATCGAGTCGTTGTGCAACAAGACTCATCACTTCCCTCCGGAATTCAATCAGTTCCTATCCCTAACAACATGACCGGGAACATCGAGACTCGCTTAGTGACTCTCGAGAATTCAGGCAATCATGAGCTGGTGACCGAGACGCTGAGAGGAATAAGCCCAATGGTGCGAGGCGAATCGCAATGGACCCGCCTCTCGGCCCTCTTGGGAGGAAAGGCCGCACAAGCGTATCGAGTCGAGGATTCAACCGCGGATCCGTCCATCCAACCGCAACTATCATTTCAGTCGAAGATCAGGACGCTTGTGGAAACCGTAAGCGCGCGCATCGCATTGTCAAAAACAGTTCTTGCGGTCGACCAGGCCGGCAGCTATCGGGCATCGCATGAGTTTCGTGTAGAAAACACGAGCGAACCCTTTCTGGAAGTGGAACTGCCCGCAGGGGCGAAACTGTGGACGGCTGTTGTTGCTGCGGTTCCCGTCAAACTGATGGATTCGCCAAACGCACCTACTCGACCTGACGCAAAGAGAATTCGCTTGCCCTTGGTGCGAACGCAGTCAGGAGACTTAGATTACGGTGTTGAGCTCAAATATGCAGGGAAATTAGCAAAACCCGGTCTTACTTCGCGACTTGATTTTCCACTGATCGAATCGATCAATATCAACGTTGAACTAAGCCAAGTGAAACTATTCTTGCCCGAGAATCAACACTGGTATCGATTCGATGGGTCACTTGGTCAAGTGGGTGACGAATCCGATTTCATCGCAGGCTGGCTATTGCAAAAGAACAAGCAGTTGGGGCGGTTGTCGGATCTGGCCGGCAAAAGCGATGGAGCATTTTTGAAAGCCCGAGCCGAGGCCAACATCAAGCAGCTGGAATCAGAAATCAATCTGCAGCTCCAAACTTCCAATGCCGACAAAATGTCAAACTTCTTGCTCCAACAACAAATCACGCAAAACAAAGATTTTTCAGAACGAGTCCGCAAGCAAGCATCGAAATCATCGAACGGATTGGAACAGACCGCCGCACTCGACAATCGCACATCTTTCAATTCGCTGTATGAATCACAAAGCAATGCGAGAGCTGGAGGAAACATTCCTCAAGGGCTTTCTACCCCCAATTTCGAAGACATGGCCAAGAATCGGGGCAAAGTCCCAACCAAGGCCGCAGTCGAACAATCTGCGCCAAGAAACCAAGCATCCTATGGAAACAATCAACTTGGTGGTCGCGCTTATAACAACGATACCCAAGCTTTGGCAGAGCAATACAAGAGCAAGATGCAAAGCCAACTCGTTCAGCCTACTAATCGTCCATCGCAAACGGCGGGTGGTGTATCACCTCGCAGTGGTTTTTCTCCTGGCGGTGGTTTTTCTCCTGGCGGTGGTGGCGGGATGGGAATGGCCACAATCACAAGCCCAGAGAATCCGTTCGATTCAACGATGCCGACTCAGAGCTCAGACATCTATGATCGCAGCGGCGGACACATGGCTAGCCTGGACGTTGCGTTTGAATCGAGGGGGCACGCATACTATTTTGCGACTCCGCGAGGCAATGCGTCGTTATCGGCTGACGGGGTTTCCAAACCGATGGTTCAACGCTCGCTGGTGCTGAGCGGTGCATTGGTGTTATTGATGGGGATGTTTGCGGCTCGCAAGCGTTTCTTGTAGTCTTGTAGTAAAGGTGTCCGGTACCGTTTCGTTGAGGTTTGGGGGGGCAGACCATTATTAGTCGCTTGTGGTTCCTAGGTTGGTCGAGTCATGTGTTGAAGAAACGATGACCCAAACGGTGGCGGCCAACACAAGCGTCATCCCCACGAAGCTCATGGCTGTCGGAATTCTGCCTTCGGTAAGCCACTTGACCAGGGCTGCCACGACAACTTGCGACAACCCAACGACACTCACTTTGGCGGGCGTTCCGCTCGAAAATGCTTTGGTAAGACAGATCTGACCAAAAGTGGCAGCCACTCCGACTCCGACGAGTCGAAAGACACTTGACTTATCGACCGAGAAGGTAGGGGGAGCTACGGGAATAAACAACCAGACCACGAAGCTAAGCGCCGTGGCCACCGCCGAAAAATGGGCCACAACCGCTTGCGTGTCGATATGCTTGACGCGATGCAAATTGATGAGCGCGACTCCGCTGAGCACGCCTGCGAATACAGCTAGCGGAATAGCAACCTGTGGATTGTGTGTCACGCCCGGCGCCTGGTCGCTGGCCCCCAGACTGCTTGCATAAACAAGCCAGATCCCAACGAAACTGATTGCAAGCGCCAACCATGTCTTGGGCGAAGGGATCTTGCCGAGCAATGGCCATGAGAGAATGGCTACCCAGAGTGGATACATGTTGGTGAGCGCAAGAATGATCTCTACGTGATAATGGGTCATCGCGTAGAATCCACAAATCATGCTGGACCATCCGGACAAGGAACGGATCCAAAGCGTTGCCGGTTTAAAAAATACCAAGCGCGCGCCTCCGGCGAGCGCAAAGGTAAGAGCAAGCGACGTCGCCACTCCCGATCGGATCATGGTGATCCAAGGAAAGGTAAAATAGTCCTTAAGCGATTCCGTCAACACCGCCATCATGGCAAAGAAAACTGAACCCACGAGCATCCATAAGTACGGCAATCAAAACTCCCCACGATCGGTTCAGCAAAGGTCGTGGGATCATCATAATCCAGTATGTCTTCACATACTATAGGATACAATAACGAGTAACGGCCAGTTGCCAGCCATCATCAAGGCCAACGTTTTGCCACCAATCAAGCTCGACCACGTTACGCTCAACATTTCGGACGACAAAAGAGCACCCATGTGATTGGTATCACGTCCGCCCATGACAGAATCGATCTTCGCAAGGCACAGTTGACTGCGTTTGCCGGAGAGATCATCGCTTCGAGATTCAGTCCCATCGACGCGCGTTCCGGCGCATTTCAAATGGAAATAGCCCCAAAACTATCGGGTGATACGACGAATTACATTTTTACAGACATGGCTGCGTCATCCACTTGCTCGACCAAAGATTCAAGTTGACAGAGTTATATCACAATCAACTCTGAAATCGATCGTCTGGTGGCTTTGAGTTTAATGTCCGACAACTCGATGCGAAACTAACAAGCTCTTCCTCCAGGCTCTAGCCTCACGCCTCCAGTCTCGCCGGGAATCCAACATCGCGAGACGATGCAACGTATGCGATCCTACCGAACCGCATCTGGTCGCGATCAAGAAACCACCGGAAACCTAACCGTCCACGCGCGAACGAAAG
This sequence comes from Pirellula sp., assembly GCA_040080875.1. Classification (GTDB taxonomy): domain Bacteria; phylum Planctomycetota; class Planctomycetia; order Pirellulales; family Pirellulaceae; genus JBKCUI01. The sequence goes on along the minus strand of JBEBHM010000103.1, from coordinate 5,842 downwards.
CCAAGAACTACGAACCAGGAACGCCCCTAGGCACTTAGTTTTCGCTATTTCGACGTGCGCGATGAAAGGAGGTCGCAGCTCGAATTGACGCGACCAGATGCCGAAAAAGTCGAAGTTAGATCGGCCAGGAACCAGCAAATCATCTCCTGATTGATTGCAGGCGACCTATCGCGTGCAAAAAAGCAGTGGCCAACCGGAAGTGCCGAGTTCTCGAACACAAATCTTCAGATTGTCCAGACAACTCGCTTAGGATGGAAACAGCTGGTCCGAGATCCGAGATAGGGCTTGCGTACAGAAAGCGATGTGCTCATCCAGATCCACAGCAAAGTCCTCGGCACCTCGAACAATATCGTCGCGATTCACGGCTGCGGCGAAGCTAGGATTCTTCATCTTTTTTCGAACGCTTTTGGGTTCCATTCCCGCGAGTCGTTCGGGGCGAACCAAAGCACATGCGACCAAGAAGCCACAGAGCTCATCGCACGCATAGAGGGCTTTATCCAAAGTGTTGATTCGCGGATACTCCGCTAGATAGTCTGCGTGCGAAAGGATTGCATAGATCATCTCCTCGGGATAACCGTGTTGGCGAAGGATGTGGCTGCCCTGCACAGGATGATCCGGCGGGTTTGGCCATCGTTCGTAGTCGAAATCGTGAAGCAATCCGACCAGTCCCCACTTCTCTTCGTCCTCGCCAAGCTTGCCGGCATATGCGTGCATGGCCGCCTCCACGGCCAGCATGTGGCGACGAAGGGATTCGTTCTTGACGAATTCATGCATCAGCGCCAATGCGTCGTTTCGGTTCATCAGGTTCTCCCGGCGTCTCGGAGATACGCCTCTACGTGGGTCCGCATCTCCGAGGCGGACCTACTGTCTTCTAAAACCAAACTCTCCCGCATGGACTTTCATTCCAAACCCGTAGTTACGTTGAAATGGAATCGGTGCAGCGAGTTTTCGTTGATATCGAATACCGGCGTCTCGGAGATACGCCGCTACGAATGGCGCTATGTGTGCTTTTTTGGTTTGTAGATTTCGGTCGCGGTTCCGAAATGTACTTCACCGGCGTTCATCAGCGTTTCGCTCAAAGTCGGGTGTGGGTGTATGGACTCGGTGATATCTCGCACCTCGCAGCCCATTTCGATGGCCAGCACTGCCTCGGCAATCAATTCGCCCGCGCCTGTACCGACGATTCCGCAGCCCAGGACTCGGCTCGTTTCGGGATCGACCAGCCATTTGGTAAAACCATCGGTGCGGCCTATGGCTTGCGCCCGCCCGCTGGCTGCCCAGGGGTATACCTCGACATCGACTTTGCGTCCTTCGCGTTTGGCTTGTTCATCCGTCAATCCAGCCCAAGCGATTTCGGGATCGGTAAAGACAACTGCAGGTATTGCGACTTTGTCAAACACGGCGGGTTTACCCAAAATGACTTCGATGGCAACCTTGGCTTCATGGCTTGCCTTGTGAGCGAGCATCGGATCGCCTGCAACGTCACCGATGGCAAAAATATGAGGGTCGGAAGTGCGTTGTTGTTTGTCACAAACGATGAAACCGCGTTGGTTGATTTGGACTTTTGTTTTTTCGAGCCCTAGCCCTTGGCTCACAGGTCGACGTCCAACGCTTACGAGGACGCGATCGAATCGTTCATGCCCGAATTTGCCTGGTCCTTCGAACGTGACTTCGACTTGATTGTCGATTTCCGCGATCGAGCCGACCTTGGTGTTCAAGTAGATTCGATTTTCCAGCAGGGTCTTGAGTCGATTGTGGAGCGGCTTGACCAAGTCGCGATCTGCTCCGGGCAATAGCCCATCGGTCCATTCCACGACCGATACCTTGGAACCCAAGTGGGCATACACCGTTCCCATCTCGAGTCCGATATATCCGCCACCAATGACGAGCAGTTTGTCAGGTACATCGGCAAGCGCTAGCGCACCCGTCGAATCCATGACTCGGCTGGAACCAATGTTGAATGACGGTGGCATAGCGGGCACACTGCCGGTGGCGATCACACAGTTGTCAAAGGTCACGCGTCGATCTGCGGGAATCGAAGGGTGGTCTCCTTCGAGAATCAAAGTTTTCGAGTCCTCGAATTTTCCTCGAGCCGTAATCACTTTGACATTGCGACGCTTGGAAAGTTGAGCCAACCCACCAGACAGAGTCTCGATGACTTTATCTTTTCGGGCTCGCACTTTATCGATGTTCACTTTGGGAGTACCAAAATCAACCCCCCAGTCCACGCTCAACTCATGCGCTTCGCCGACGACTTTGGCAACATGAAGCAACGCTTTGGATGGGATACATCCGCGCAACAAACAGGTTCCCCCGAGTCTCGATTCGGCTTCGATGAGGACGACGTCTAGCCCTTCGTCGGCAGCTAGAAAAGCTGCCGCGTAACCGCCAGGGCCACCGCCCAAAACAACTATAGGAGAGTGCATGCCAAGTACACCGAACTTGAGAGACTATCGAGAAAGGAATTCGACCACGATGTTGGCATTGACCGGGAGCGAAATATCGCTTGCTCCTGGGTTGCCTTGGACGATGGCCTTGAGCCCTTCACTGTCGAGTGACACCCAATCCAACGGAATGGGCGAATTGTTGGCGATCACACCGCGGTACAGGTTTCGAATGCCTTCCGTCGCACGAATTTCGATGACATCACCGGGACGCAACATGTAGGATGGACTTGTGACTTTGACACCGTTGATTTTGAAATGCCCGTGGACGATTCCTTGCCGAGCTTGCGGGCGTGTTTTAGCCAGCCCAATGCGTCGGACAATATTGTCCAGTCGTCGTTCACACATCAGCAGCAGAGTTTCGCCCGTATTCCCTTTTTTGCGCACGGCCGCATCGAAGTAGCGGCGGAGTTGGCGTTCGCCAAGTCCGTAGTAGTATTTGATCTTTTGTTTTTCGGAAAGAGCGGTGCCGTAGTTGGACGAGCGGCGTCCCTTTGGGTGCATCCCAGGTGGCTGCTCGCTGCGTTTTTCATAAGCTCGCATCGCCCCGGCGCTTTCGTACAGGACTGCACCGAATCGACGGTTAATTCTGGCCTTTGGGCCCGTATAACGTGCCATGTCTATGTCTCTCTCCCGAGTTACTACCCAGGCAAATAAGGTGTTTGCGATCAATGATCCGGGTTGGATCGGATCGCGGCGGCCCAGTCCATTCGATGTTTTTTCATCGAATCTCGCTACTTCGCAAGATTTGGCGGGGCTCAATATCTTTGAAATTTGTGTGGATAGTATGCGAAACGAACCGGAGCCTCACAACCCCAAACCAAGGCGAATTCAGCGTTTACGTGTGGCGAAACAGCGCGGGAAGTCGATTGCGCCGCCCCGTTTTCCACGGACATATCCCTATAATTGCAGCCGGCCCATTTCCTCACACCTAGGACTTCCCAAATGAAGTACATTTTGTTTTTCGTGGCAGCTGTATGCGGCAATATCGCATTTGCCCAGGTCCATGTCGCCGACCTAAAACACGTCAACGTCTATGCCGTTCCAGGTCGATTCGGAGGTTGGCCCGCCAATCATGGCGTTTGGTCGTGGGGAAATGAGATTCTGGTCGGCCTCAGCGCTGGATATCACAAAAACCTTGGTCTTGAACGGCACAATATCGATCGCGAAAAACCCGAAGAACATTTGCTCGCACGAAGTCTGGACGGTGGCCTAACGTGGCAGGTCGAGGACCCCGCAGCCCACGGTGCGTTGATTCCGACCGGCAAGGCGTTGCATGGGTTAGCGGATCCGAATCGACTAGAAAAGCCATGGCAAGATTGTCCGGGAGGCATCGATTTTAGCCATAACGATTTTGCGATGACGATTCGCATGATGGAAAACCATGTAGGCCCAAGTCGCTTTTACTACTCCTATGATCGCGGACATCGTTGGAATGGCCCATTTCGACTTCCCAATGTCGGGACCCAAGGTATCTCAGCGCGAACCGACTATATCGTTCAAAGTAAGGATCGATGCATTCTGTTTGTCACGGCCGCCAAATCGAACAACCGAGAAGGCCGTCCATGTTGCATGCAGACACAAGACGGCGGTAAAACGTGGGAGTTTATGTCGTGGATAGGAGACGAGCCTAAGGGTTACTCCATCATGCCTTCCACAGTTCAATTGAACAAAAGCGAGTTCCTATCGGCTCTTCGCTGCCGCTTCGAAAACAAGACCTGGATCGAAGTGTTTCGTTCACGAGATCTTGGAAAGAATTGGAGTTTGGACTCGACACCCGTGGGTGATTTGGGTGAAGGAAATCCACCAAGCATGGTTAGGCTTAGAGACGGTCGCATTTGTATTACCTATGGATATCGAGCCACTCCCTTTGGAATTCGTGCTGTTGTTAGCTCGGACGATGGAAAGACATGGGGCCCTGAAATCCATTTGCGCGATGACGGTGGGGGGAGGGATGTTGGCTATCCACGAACCGTCCAACGGTCGGACGGCAAGCTGGTAACGATCTATTACTATCACGACCAACCGTTCAGTGACCGCTATATCGCCGCGACCATTTGGAGTGTGCCGTAGTTCCGATAAGCTGTGGCATAGGCTTCCAGCCTGTGAATTAACCTAATCTAAGAAAAGATCATACTCTTGAAGCCCTCTGCCATTTGAAAGCTAATAGCAATTAATGGAGGTTAACGATGAACCTATGCCACAGGTGCTTTCTTAAAATTATGACCAATATCAACTTAACTCAGCTTATTACCGCAATCGTAGTTGCGGTCGGTACGACACTGCTAACGGCGGGAAGTACGCTCGCAGTCGACGGCGCGGCCTATTCCTTGAATAAGCGACGTGTTGTCAACGAGGCGAATAACAACTTGGTTCACGTGTTTGAAACGGTAGCGTGGAAACCTGAGGAGACCGCCGTCATCGTGTGCGACGTTTGGGACTACCACCATAGCATCAATGCGGTCCGTCGTATCGAGGAAATGTTACCGCGAATGAATGCGTTGCTCATCGAGGCTCGAAAACGGAATTCGATCATCATCCATTCACCGAGCGATTGCATGCCATACTACGAAGGACATCCTGCGAGGAAACGAGCCATCGGCGTCGCAATGGTTGCTTTGCCTCAGGGTATTGCCTCGTGGTGTTCAAAGATTCCAGCAGAAGAATATGCACGCTATCCGATCGACCAATCGGACGGTGGTGAAGATGACGATCCGGCTGAACACCAACAATGGGCCGAGAAACTCAAGGCCTTTGGACGCAACCCTGCAATGCCATGGAAGGCTCAGTCGCCAGCGATCGAAATCGATGGAACGAGGGACTACATCAGCGATCGAGGCGACGAGGTCTGGAACATCCTGGTAGATCGCAAGATTCGACATGTCATCATGGTGGGTGTGCATACCAACATGTGCGTGCTTGGCCGACCCTTTGGATTGCGGCAGTTAGCTAGACAGAAGATGGATGTTGTTTTGGTACGCGACTTGACCGATTGTATGTACAACCCCAATCGTTGGCCGTTCGTCGATCACTTCACCGGCAATGACCTTATTGTTTCGCACGTCGAGCGCTTTGTTTGCCCGACCGTTACTAGCGATCAAATCCTTGACGGGCATGCGCTTCGTTTTCGCGGCGATACTCGCTCCAAAAGGGATTTGATTGCTGCCAATCCCCAACCGAATCCAAATCCGAAGGCGGCAACTTGGTCCATCCTCAACGTACCAAAGGGCCCAGAGAGTGAATCCACGCCCACCAAGCTCATGTGGCTTCGGTGTTCGATCCGATTTCCGGACGGGACCCTTGACCAGCAAACGACACTACGAGCGGCTGGGCCAGTCTCGGGCGCTTGGCTAAACGGTAAGCCATTGTCGGTAGAAAAAAAAGACGCTGCCCTCACC
>JBEBHM010000741.1:0-4284 GCA_040080875.1 Pirellula sp. | reverse complement strand
AACCAGCCCTTTGCTCGCATCCATTGCGGCCAGGGGGTAGTTGACTTGACCTTGAACGGACTCGCCTGTTCGTTTTGCAGAATCATCCGCCGTTTTCTTGGGGTGAAAACCGTTTGTCATCTTGCTTTCTCCAAATGAAGGAACCGAAATGTAGACGATAGACTGTCATTCTAAAGTCTGTCGCATTATCGTCAAACATTTTTCAAGATTAACTGCATGAAACCAATTCAGGAGCGGCTTGCCGCCACAATTCGCGCTCGGCGCAAAGAAATCGGCATGTCTCAAGAGGCTATGGCTGCCGCTGCAGGTGTGCACCGAACGTATGCCAGCTCCATAGAACGCGGTCAGGTAACCATCAGCATTGATGTGGCTGAACGAGTGGCCGCTGCACTAGAGCTGTCGCTCTCTGAGCTATTTCTAAAAATGGAACGTCCCAAGCGAGGGGCTTAGCCGATTAGCAGTGCTTTCGGTTTTTGAACTTTCTAACCGGCGCAGCTTCACCCATGATCAATCTTGATCGCGAATAGAATCGGGAAAGGGAATCTCGGGATGCAAAGAACAGCACCAAACAGATTGCCAGCAGCCGGATTAGGGTGAGCCTTGAAAGCCCGGTTTCATTGGTAAATCCGCTCAATCCAATCAGCACCATCGCCATGAGCGTGTTTCCGTAGAACAGGTAGTAACGATAGTTGTTCTCCACAACAAGCATGAAGCTTGCTTGTTTGATCTCAAGGTTTCGATAGTCCAGAGCAGGCGCAGTAAGTCCGGTCGCATGATGGACATTATCCAGAACAATCCAGCGGATCGCACTTAGGACCATTCCAATGGCGGTTGCGGCAAGAATGAAAAAGAGTAGCCCACCCAGATCATTTAGGCTTTTCACCTGATGTGGCCAGTCGATGCTTCCACCATTATCGATTGCAATTGTTCCGAGCAAGTAGATAAAGCCTGGCAAAACGAAAGCAATCAGCAATCCAAAATTCTTATTTAGCGATTCCAGCATAAAGTCTCCATGATTGGACTCGCTGCAAACCGCTCAGCAAGCTCCGAACTTACTTCGAAACAACTGGTATGCGACAACGCAAGACGTTTAGCGCATCTTTCGAACAATCTCAAGCGCTGTCTGTTAGCGTTAAAACCTCGCTGGCCGTTTGCGAATTTTGCTGGGCAGAACATTGTGATGCTTTTCGAAAAATCTAGTTCGCGATGTCGAATTCACTTTTTTTTCAGTTTCCTTTCGTGCTAGCTTCGCGCCAATTCGAATGCATCTCCACTAGCTCGGTGAATGGCGCGCCCTCTTATCCATTGACCGAGAGAACAGGTGGTGCGTGAACGGTTTGTTCGTATCTCTCGACAAAGAAAGCGAGGTGTCCTATGGCACAAGATCGTCCCGTTCATGAAATTCGTTTGGGTAAAGTCAAAGCGGCCATTTGGCGCAATGAAACTGACGCTGGCCCACGGCATAGCGTCACTATTACCCGCATCTATAAGACCGATTCCGGCTGGGATTCCAGTTCGTCATTTGGTCGAGATGAGCTTCCGCTGGTAGCAAAGGTGTCAGACATGGCACACACTTGGATTTACCAGCAGAGTGAACGCAACGAGTCAGACCAGAATGGAGCTACGGAGAGTCCAGCTCACCGTGAATCCGATCAAGGTCGACAACGTGGCAATCGCCGCTCATAAGCTTCAGGAACTCATTGTACTGAAGTGTAGGTGAGAAGCAGCAAGTAGTCCTGCTTTTCACGTGGCGAGAGATAGCTCTTCTATTGAGGTTTATTTCGGTTTCACGCACCACCACATCTCTCGTCATTGATGCATCGGGTAGTAGATGCGTCATCGACTTCCATTGAAACAGCCCAGCATTATGGACGGCTATTCAATGGAGGCCGGTGGCGTGCATCCATCTAAGGTTATCCATCCTAATTACTACCTGTCAGCAGCTCGATCTCTGAGCATATCACGGCGACAAGGTCCCATAAGCCGCTTCCCATTGGTCGCGACTTATTAGTGCGGCTTTGTTCTTTAGTCGAACAAAGACTCCACCTTGCTCTTGCCGTGTGCGCGTATGGCTCAGAGCTGCCGACGGGCTCCACTTCTAAACCTCTTTTAGGTCGACACAGTCGGATCGACCATCCATGGAGGAACTGATGAATCGTGATGAAGCGTTGAAAACGAGCGATGACGCTCTAAAGGAACTTGCTGAGGCACTGCGCCAAGGCAAGAGCGAGAAGTTGGTGGAGTATTTGGGCATGATGTCCAAATTCCATCACTACTCATTCGGAAACTGCATCTTGATTGCCATCCAGAAGCCCGAAGCAACGTTTGTTGCCGGATTCGGACGCTGGAAGGAATTAGGCAGGTTCGTGAAGAAAGGCGAGAAGGGGATAGCAATCCTCGCGCCTCTTGTTGGGAAACGCAAGAAGGATAGCGATGAGCCCATTCAAAAACCAGAAGTGTCCAATGACTCAGCTGAATCACCGTCGGGAAAGGTGCTCTACGGATTTCGAGTAGTGCACGTCTTTGATGTCAATCAGACCGAGGGACAGGAGCTTCCAAACTTCGCATCACTAGGCGGAGATCCGGGAGCCAAGTTCGAGAGGCTTGAAGAAATAATCAAAGGTCACGGCATTGCCATCGAGTACGTCGACCAACTTCCATTCGATGCGAATGGAATGTCGGAAGGGGGAAAGATCACTATCAATGCAACTCGTCCCAAGGCACAGATGTTTTCCACGATGGTTCATGAACTGGCTCACGAGCTACTTCATTGGGGCGACAGGCGGGCATCAACAACCAAGGTCATCCGTGAAACGGAAGCTGAGGCCGTTGCTTACGTTGTCTGTAAATCAACTGGATTGGAATTGTCGACTCGTTCAGCCGACTACATCCAGCTTTGGAGCGGCGATGAAAAAGTCCTGCTTCAGTCTTTGGAGCACATTAGAAACGTTGCATCGAAGATCCTGAGTGAACTCAACACGAATCCCGTTTCTGCGGAGGTTGCCGATGTTGCATAGCAAGAGGATCTGGTCGATTGCATCCGTAGCTACCGCTGAAGAGTTGGCAAGCAAGCTGGTTCAGTACACATGGACTGGTTGCCAAGCATTTCAACTGGACGGCTACATCTTCGCAAATGACTCGACTTCACCCGATGGTGCCCAGGAGTATGCCGTACTCAGGGCAACTGGCGCGGGAGACGAGCTCGTTCAGGTTGAAAGCATCACGTTTTCGTGGTGTGACGAATCCCAATCGCTCGCGTTGATTTTAAAAGTCAAAGCAGGTGATTGCGACTCATACGTGTACGACCGTGTTTCAAGGAACCGTTTTCAGACGGCTTCGGAGCATGGTGTTTGTGGGCTTTGTGCATGAGTGAGGTGTTGCAAATGAAGCGATTTATTCCGATTCCCGGTGATTTAATCATCGTGGAATCTAGCGAATGGTATGCACTCAAGGACGGAGGGCGTCTCAGAGTCTGTGAAAACGTGGGTTGGCTGGAAGTAGGGGAGGAGATATACGTCGCTCCCCGGCACCAGGTGAATACGTTTTGGGGGCCCGATTACGGGCCTCCAGATGGGTTCAAAAAGATTCACATGAGTACTTCAGGTGGTCCATTTAAAACGGTTGCTATGAAGGATCTCGAAGGATTAGAGCTAATCGGTGAAGAGGATGACACCTTTTGGTGTTGGCAGGATGCGCCTCGCGCTAACGGAGGAATGGACAGAAAGGTCCGCGTTGCACTTTGGCGAGTTCGATTGTTGTCGGATGAGCACCATCGCGAGCTTAAACGATATGGGCTTGAAGCTCACCGTGATGTGGCGGAAGCCGATAGCGATCCTAGACATGCCAAGGATCTGGAACTCGTTAGGTCATGGTCGAGCGGTTCCATAAGGCTTGGATGCGACTTTTGTAGCCGTAGAGATTTTGACTACTCTTGGCAGCTACCAACCGACTGGAAAAACATTCACCTTTACCTAGGGGAATGGGAGACCCATCGGGGAGTTTGTCCTGAGTGTCAGCAAAGGTTACTTGATGAGGTCAATCCAATAGTTAAACAGATCATCGACAGAGACTGCCATGTATCAACACCCTGTCGAGACGTCGTTCGTCATGTGATTTCGAAGCTGAAAAGTGGATACGAAACCTATCGGTCCATGTCACAAGCAGATCGAGATTTACTTATCGAGCAAGTCGTTCGGCATCATCTTGGGAACCTGAAGGAATACATCGAGGTAATGAGTGGTTCTTCCCGGACCTTGGGGAAAGACCGTTCTAACCTGCCTCGCG
>JBEBHM010000740.1:0-4287 GCA_040080875.1 Pirellula sp. | reverse complement strand
GCGCTCCAGTCGGACGAGCCAACTGGGGGCCGACGTGCGGGACCCCAGCGGTCTTGTGCCGCTCGGTGAACAAGGCTCAGTAGCTAACGAGCCTCGCGCACCAGTCGGACGAGCCGACATGGGAGTGATACGTGCCGAAATAATTTACACTATAGATCTTTGACGATCGTTTGTATGAGTGGGATCAGTTGCCATTGTGCTTTGCGTGACCAATCCAAAACTTCGGCATGATCGGTTTTGTTGGGAGCATCGGGTTTGGCAACGTTGGTGATAATCGAGAACGCAAGGACTCGCAGTCCAAGATGGCAAGCCAGGGACACTTCGGGGACCGTGCTCATGCCAACCATGTCCGCGCCTAACTTTGCAAAGAAACGATACTCGGCGCGCGTTTCGTAGTTTGGTCCCAACGTGGCCAGGTAGGTTCCTTGGGCAAGCGAAAAACCCAATCGAATGGCCCTTTCCTCTGCCATCCGCATCAGGTCCGCGTCATACGGGTTCCCCTTTCGACCCGGCAAGCCGAACTGCATGACGCCACCATTGAATTCGCTTGCTTCGATTCCGCTTCGGTTCATCATGTCGATATGATTGTCGATCAGGACGACTTGCCCGCTCTCGAAACGAGGGTTGATTCCACCCGAAGCGTTGGAAATGATAACCGACTCGATGCCTAACGAGTGCATGCATCGAAGAGGCAGAGTCGCTTGAATTGCGGACCAGCCTTCATACAGGTGCGATCTACCTTGCATTGCTACCACGGGGGTCGTACCAAGGAATCCCAGCACAAGATTGCCCGCATGACCGGACACATGGGAAACTGGAAATCCTGGGATGCTGTCGTACGGGACGGTCGCAGCATGTTGGATCAAGTCGGCCAGAGTCCCAAGGCCACTTCCAAGGATAAGGCCGACTCTCGGTTGGAATTTTTTGACGCGACGGCGGATCGACTCGCATGCGTCGCGAACCAAGCTATCGATCACATTTCACCTTTGGTTTGTCATTTGTCATTCGTCATTTGTCATTTGTCATTTGTCACTCGTCATTTGTCATTTGTCACTCGTCACTCGTCACTCGTCACTCGTCAAATCTCAAATTCCTAATTCCTAATTCCTAATTCCTAATTCACCCGACGTCTCCTAAATTGATGACGGTCCCGTGTCGTTGGGCGACTTGTTTTTTGAGCCGAGCGTGTTGCGGGCTTTCCAAGCAAGGATCTTCGGCAATTGTTTCGACTGCAATCCGTCTGGCTGTTCTTAATACTTCGGCATCGCGAACGAGATCGGCGATGCGCAGGGGTGGCAGGCCGATTTGCTTGGTACCCAAGAGATCACCTGGGCCCCGCATTTGCAAGTCCTGTTCCGCCAATTGGAACCCGTCGTCCGTGGATGCGAGAACGCTTAGGCGAGCGTTTTCTTCAGGTGCAACGCCTTGTTTAGCAAATACGCAAACATAACCTGGATAACTCCCACGCGAAACTCGTCCTCGCAATTGATGCAGTTGGGCTAGCCCCAGTCGATCCGCGTCCAGAATGGTCATGACGGTTGCATTCGGGACGTCGATGCCTACCTCCACCACCGTGGTGGATACCAGTACCTGCGTCCGGCCGGAAACAAACGCATCGAGTTTGGATTGCTTCTCGTTGCCGTCCATTCGTCCGTGGAGCAGATCTAGACGCAAACTGGCCAACGGTCCGTTCTGGAGTTGTTGGAAGACTTGTTCGGCCCCGAGAATTTCGCCAGCGGCATCCGATTCCACCCGCGGTGTAACGACGAATGCCTGCCGTCCGCTCTGAACCTGTTTAACAACAAACTCCCACCAACTCGATTGCTGAGACGAGTTGCCCAAATAAGTATGCACGGCGACTCGTCCTTGTGGTTTCTCACGTAGGACCGAAACATCCAGATCTCCGAAGACGGTCATGGCGATGGTGCGAGGGATCGGCGTGGCTGAGAGCACCAAGTAGTGCGGAACCAGTCGCGAGTCTCGCAAGTTAGCTCGCTGTTCGACGCCAAATTTGTGCTGTTCGTCGATAACCACGAGCCCGAGCGACTCGAATTGAACGTGTTCGCTGAGCAGCGACTGAGTTCCAACGACAATATCCACCGTACCGATTGCAATGCGTTGCAATAATTCTGTTCGCTCGCGTTGCGTGATCGAACCCACGAGCAACTCGATCATGACTTGGCTTCCGGCAAGCTGTTGGGATAATCGAGAAAAATGTTGCCGCGCTAGCAACTCCGTCGGCGCCATGAGGGCTGCTTGGTGTTTGTTGGCGACCGCGTTGAGCATGGCGTATTGTGCAATCGCAGTTTTGCCGCTTCCCACGTCGCCTTGGACCAATCGATTCATCGGAATGTCCTGAGCCATATCGGTCCGAACGTCTTCGATCGCGCGAAGCTGATCGGAGGTCAGTTCAAAGGGAAATCGCCGGAGAATCCGGGCGTGGATCATCGGTGTTGCCAGAATGGTGGGTGCGGGTTTGTCGTGTTGCAGTCGATAGCGACGCATGGCTAGTGCGAGTTGGTAAACGAAAAGTTCTTGGAAAATGAATCGCAGTCGAGCCCTGTTGGCTTCGTCCATCGTGGCTGGCTGGTGGATAGCTCTGAGCGCCACATCGATACGCATCAGCGGAGTTTCCGAAGCGGTTGCGGTGTTTTCCACATTGGGACAGGAATTGGCCACGGCGCGAATCGATTCCGGGATGGCTTCTTCGATGGAGCCAAGCAGGCCATCCAGCGCTGCAGAGACGGCGTTCGCGACGTGACGTTGCTGGAGACCGTCGGTGAGGGGGTAGATCGGCATCGGTTTTGCTTCCGGCAGAGGAGAATCCTCGGCCAAGAGCGTAAATTCGGGGTGCCGCATTTCGAACGAGATACCGGTCGTTTTGACCACCCCCGAGGCCAACGCACGCATCCCTATGGAATACATTTGGCGACGGAATGGCTGGTTGTACCAAACGCAGCGAACATAGCCGCCTCCCTCGACGGCCAGAAGCACTCCGACCGTGCTTCGGCCTTCGAAACTCAAACGCTGGTCCATATCGACGACTTGACCTACCACGCTCGCCCGGGCGCCCGATTCCAATTCGACGATCGACTGAAAGGGCGCGACGTCCTGATAGCTCCTAGGAAAAAAGAAGAGCAAGTCCATAGCTCGCCGGATCCCAATTTTCCGAAATAGCTCGACACGCTGGGGCCCAATTCCGGGAATGAATTGCAAAGGAGTGTTTGCGTCGACGGTCCCTTTGTCAGCCCCGTTATTGTCAACTCCGCCATTTTCGTTAGGAACGGTCATGGGCCGAGGTGTTGAATCGATTGGGCTTTTCGATCGTTGCAATGGGTCAAAAGACATGTTTTCAAAGCGAGGTTGTCAGGTTGGCATTCCCGAGGATAATGGTGCCCTTAAATTGACTGTTCCAAAGGAGTGTAAAACGTCGTGTTTGTTGCTGCTTCAACCGGTTGTTTTCCTGATGTTCCATTGCCCGATGTGATTGAGATCCTGAGCGATCTCGAATACACGTGCGTGGAAATTGTGCTCGACGACGATGGCACGCAAATGCCGCCAGCTCGAATCGTGGAGGATTTTGCCGAATGCTTGCGTTTGGTGCGAGACACGCACCGATTGGACATTTGCAGTTATAACGTCAAGATCAACGCGACGGGCGAGGTTCATTATGAGCGATTTGCCAAAATCTGCGATTTGGCCAAAGCGACCAAAGTTGTAACGCTGACAATTCCCAGTGGCGAGCATGGAACTCCCTTCAACCAAGAAGTCGAGCATTTGCAAAAGCTGGTCGAAATCTCAGAGAGCCGAGGAGTTCGCATAGGTGTCGAGAGCCGAATCGGCTGCTTGAGCGAGGATCCGGACACGGTCAAGAATCTGTGTGATTATGTACCGGGTGTCGGTCTGACGCTCGATCCGAGCCACTATTTGTGCAGCAACAACCGCAACAAAAACTACGAAAAACTGCTCAAGTATGTGTATCACGTCCACTTGCGCGACTCAAAAAAGGATCAGTTGCAAGTACGAGTCGGGCAAGGCGAAATCGAATACGGACGATTGATCACGCAACTGCAGGGTGTCGGCTACGATCTGGCGCTGGGCGTGGACATGAGTCCTATGGAAGGGATGGATATGCGTCAAGAATTGCGCAAAATGCGGTTATTGTTGGATAGTTTGCTATAGTTCCAACCTGACGTGGGTGACTTCTGCCGGAAGTCATCATGAATTGTCAAGAAACTTTGAAGTGGCAAGAGCGGGATCATGATTGTGCAGGCGTTCGGCGCTAGG
>JBEBHM010000102.1:0-16085 GCA_040080875.1 Pirellula sp. | reverse complement strand
GTTAGTCAGAGGTATTTGCGAAGGAGACGCCCCGTCGTGGCTTTCATTGAGCTGCGGCGATCGATTTGCTCGTCGACGAACCCCATCTTGCGAAATCGAATGAAATCTTCGCGACGAAGCCAAGAATTCCCTGATTTCCAATTTCGGTCCGAAGGCATGCAAAAAGCAAGGAATCCTCGATTTTGTTGACGCCGAACTGACTGGCGGGAATGTGAAGTTTTGGAGAACCGTATTGCATTCGGTGACTGGGTCGATAACCTTCTCGTGACCGCAAAGGTTAGCTAGCTTACCCATCTTTGTTCGTTGATTGTAAGGAAGTTTTGCATGTTATCGAGTAAGATCAAAACACCGATCGCAGTCGCGATTTTATGTGCTTCGATTGTATGGACGCAATCCGTTCGAGCAGACTTGCTTTACTCAACCAATTTCAACGCTCCGACCTACGCAAACGGTGGGCTGATTGGGCAAGATAGTTGGGCCATCACGGGTGCCAGTGTCGTCAGTCCCATCAATGTGGCCAATGCGGCAACCAATGGCAACGTTGCCCTGACCACAACGGGACAGGATGTGAATCGTGGCTTCGCATCCACAACGTCAGGTTCGATTTTTTTATCGGCGAGTATTGTCGTTTCCGCTGCGCAAGCGACCGGCGACTACTTCCTGCACTTGGGTGACGGCGGGCAGACCAATTTCTACAACAGGGTATTCGCACGCTCGAGCGGTGCTGGTTTCCAAATGTCTCTAGGAACGTCTAGCGGAGCAACTCCCAACTACGGCACGACCATTCTGAATTTTAATACCGAATACAACATCCTCGCACGTTATGACTTCGTTGCGGGTGCAGCCAACGATACGGGTGCTTTGTTTATCAATCCGAACGATCCCATGGGCATTGGCGACACACCTTACGTTGTTGCGACCACACAAGGAACCGATTCTGCTTTGATCTCGTCTGTCAATCTTCGCCAAGGGGGAGCGACCAGTTCCCCATCCTTGATTATCGACAACATTGCTGTCAACTCGATCGCTGCCGTTCCCGAACCCAGTTCCATTGGTCTGTTGGCGATCGGCGCTTTGGCTGGACTGTTCGCAGTTCGAAAATCGCGAAAGAAATAGTTTCTTCGTCGGATTATCTCGGTAACGTTCCAATAGCAACGATTCGCATTTCGTTGCGTTGGTACAAGCCCGCAGCGCAAGCAAACGCCGATAATGTAGACGTTTTGGAATTGAAAACTGGATCAACAAGCAAGTCACTCGCTTGCGCGTCGGGCTTGTATTTCTTCGGTGTTTCGATACAGGCAAATGAAACAGTCCAGCTTCAAAGCTTTCGCCGCGAAGTTGTTTTGTCGGTCATGTCACTATTATCGACAATACACTAATTCGGTCGGATAGTCAGTAGGAATAGCTGTCGCGTTGAAGGCGTACTATCAGGCACGCCGCAGACGAGAAGTTGATTGCCCGCTCGGTTCCAAAGTGGCGATGAGTCGATTCGAAGTTCTCCGGTCAAAAAGCCGCCTTGGTTTATTCCAACCGATCTCGTCCAAGCCCCATCGGCTAGTCGTACCACGTTGTAGTAGTTTTTGCCCCCTTGTCCAAATCCGTTCACAAACCATTCTCCGTCGGGGGACAATGCTACATCTCCACCGGCGTTCGGTATCTGTTCAATCGAGCCGATGGAACCCGTAATCTGCTGTCTCGAAACGTCGAACAAAACTTGCTTCTTTTCATAGGATCCAATCAGAACATTGTCGGATTTCCACTCCGGGTGACCACCGATATGGAGCGCCAACGGAGTTAGATCTGTCCCGTCTGGATTCATAGTCAACGGGATGTCTAGCCGTTTCCCAGAGATCTCAAAATCGCCACGCACGAAAACGAATATTCTTGAATCATTTCTGCTCCATAGCGTGTGATTGACGAAAAGGTCTTTCTCGTCGACATCGCTTCGCAAGTGCCGAACTGCGTCGCCCATGGCCTTGTACGATACGAGCAACTCCTTGGCTTGGGTCACCGAGTCAATTTTGAATATGCCGTCATGGGTTGGATGTTTTTCTGCAGCAGACCAATCGCGGACGCCTGGATAGCCAGTCACCGGTCTTAATCTCGCAAGACGCCCGTAGTTGATTCCGAGAATCCATCCACCTTGTTGGGCGACGCCGCTATTGCCAATCGGAGTATCCGCATAGCGATATTCGGCGATGCGTTTTCGTTTCGCGACATCGTACAGAACACAAAACACATCATTCGTTGCTGGATCGCGATCGTTGAAGAAAAACTGCGACTTAGGAGACATTGGGTTCCAGTACAACATGGTACCTTGTTGGAAATTCCAGGCACGCGTCTGCTCGATGACCTCTGGATGGAAATCGTTTCGCGTGTCAATCAAAACGATGTCGGCTGGCTCATGAGGCAAAGGCATCCGGTTTTGAAATTGGCTTCGGAGCGCCAGCACGTATCGTCCATCTTCGTTCCAAGGAATCGTCCTTACGTGACCTATATACCCGAAGAACGTATTGGATGTCCCGAACGTAATCTGCTGAATTTCAATCCGAAAGGAGGGCCGCTGTTGTTCGGCCATTGCGACGCGATTCGCCGATGGCAAACTAAAAAGTGAAAGAATGGCCAACCACGAAATGACAAAAGGCGTTACAAGAACTCGACTCATTTTTGTCTCTTTCTCATTTATCCCCAGTCGCGACATCGGTATGGTCAGTCGCAATTGGAATGCCCAGGTTTACCCTGCGGACGCTTAGGATTCTCTCTGCCAAAAGCGCTCCCCATGACCATCGGAAGCCGTCTCGCTTTCGTAGCGGATCGCGTCAAGCGTTTCGAATTGCTGATGCTACTTACTGTATCGTCGAAATGCTTGACGCTTTCCTTTACCAATGAAAACGTTGGATTAAAAGCGAGACGGCCTCCTCGCTCTGCCCGGCGACCTGTGTTCCAAAGTGCCAGAACCCTTAGGCACTAGTATAGACCTTTCGGATCTTGCTGTGATATCCGATAGGGAGTCATGCTGATCGAAGTTTCGTCCAGTGATGATCGCACCCGGCAGGTGCGATCCACTTCAACAGGCATCGAACCAAGAAAATCGAAACGTATGTCCTGGTTGTGGCGCTAGAGCGAGAACAAATCAGCGTATTTCGGTTCCAGCGAGATCAGTTGCGCAGCGCGTTCTGCCAATGCAGAGATAGTCAGCAACGGATTGCAGGCGATGGCGGTCGGAAAAATAGCTCCGTCACAAACGTAGAGTCCTTCGTGAATTCGGAACTCACCTGTATTGGAATCGATGTCGCCTCCCCCAACCACGTCGTAGACTTGGCCTTTATGATTGGCCACGCCGCTTCGTGGATCGTCGCTCATGCCACATCCGCCCAATGGATGGACCGAAATCATCTTGTCCCCAAAGACGCGCAAGTATTTGTATTTTCCGCCGTGCCCATGTGCTAAACGAGAAAACTCCTCGCGAATGAGACGACGGTAGTCGCTTTCCAACAATCCGGGCCAACTGATGAACGCATTGCCGTTGTCTTCGAGGAGGAGTTTCCCTTCTTGACGATCATGCCCCATCCCCAACATCACTTGAGTTTGGTCAAGATCGAAGTCTTGCATTAGGTAGCTCAGCGCATTTGCGTACGAGCGTGCAGCGACTCCTTCTTGAATTAGGACGCGATCAAACAGGTTGGGACGCTCGGGGTAGGTAACGTTGGATTGGATCGTAGGGCCAACTCGTCGTCCTTGCGGGTCCTGTGCGCTGAAGCCCGCGATGTTCGTCGGGTGGTCGGTTTTTCGAACGAAACCAAGAGCGTCTCCATTTCCAGTCCAATTGCAACCGAGTTGTCGCGAGAAGTCGAGTTGCTCGGATTGTGATCGCATCAGGATCTCGGAGCTGCCGATGCTACCTGCACCGAGAATGAGAATGCGTGCGGTAGTACAGCCCTCGTGTTCTGTATGCCGACCGCGTTCGTCGCGATCATAGTAGATAAAATTGATCTTCCAGAATCCGCCGCACTTTTCTATGTCGCGCACTTCGGTTTGGGTGAACATCATCGTTCCGTTGCGTCTGGCGATCGGCAGATAGTTCATCGCAAGCGTGTTTTTTGCTCCGACGTTGCATCCCGTGAGGCAGTCACCGCAATCGATGCAATCGCGTTGGATGAGCCCTTGGCGATTGATGATCGGCAATGCGTGCCCTTGGAAGGAACGTGTCAAGGTGAGAGCTGCGGCCTCGAAGTGGCAACCGTAGTCACGAAGTTGTTCCGCAGCTAATCGCTGTGCTTTCATTTTGCAGGTCCAATCCACGGTCTCGCGGCGCACTCCGAGTTCGAGCTCGGCAGAGTCGTAATATGGGCCCAGCAGTTCTGCATCGCGCAGGGCTGTGGGCCACTGCGTTTGCAAGAAAACATCGGCGTCAGGCCGTAGGGCCACGCTTGCATTGATAAGCGACGATCCACCTAGCCCGCTTCCACTCAGCACGGATATTTCATCGCACTGAAGTACATGAAAGAGCCCTGTGGGATTGTTCATGTCCCGCTTGTTCCGCCCAAAGAGCTTGAGCCGCGAATTGTCCGTCACGTCCTTGAGGATATCCGGAAAAGTGCCTGGCACCCATTCTCGGCCTCGCTCGAGCAATGCGATTCGCGAGCCGGGCTGCATCTTGGCGCTCAGTCGGGCAGCCGCAATCGACGCACCGTATCCGGATCCTACGATCAGAACGTCAAATTGCCATGGTCTGCCGGTCGGAGACGGATGCAGCAAACATCGAGGATGAGTCGCCATCGTTCCGCCAAAGGGCTGCATATTCCGGGCGTGATCAGCAATTGCGGTTTCTTTGTAAATCGAACTTGACGTGGATCGACGAGCCAGCGTTTGCGGTAATGATCCGAGCGAAAGGTCCGCAGAAGCCGTCTTGCTTTTGGATACCGCGCCGGCGATTGCAGCCGTAGAAAGGCCAACGGCCTTGAGCCAGTCGCGTCGGGTGATGTTTTTTTTCGAAACGTTCGAAGCCATACCAAGTCTCTGAGGGAGCGGCGCACGGCGAAAACTTCTTCGCACACGACGCAAGTATCGACTTGGAACAATCGTTAGGCCCCGCAAATCAGGTCAATCAGTTGCAGCTTGCGCTGCCTTCCTAGTCTTCCTAGATTATCCGCAGCGGCCAATTCATTCAGCCAACTACCTGCCACAGTTAGGCGTTTTCACGGACGGGAATGGCGTTGAGTTAGCGGAACGGCGCAAGCCGTCCGGTGTGGAAATACGGAATGATACGGAATTTTGACACGGAGTGCTCGCGCACTTCCGCTAACACTAATTCAATGCCATTCGGCGGGACGAGCGTGCCACCGGTATTTTACTGTTTTGCGACATCTCACTCGCCGCCGGCGGGAATCACAACTTGCCCGGAAACCACATTGGAGATTTTCTTGAACCCCGCATCAGGTTGATTGGCTTCGCTCATTTTGATTTCGAAGTTACTGACCATGGGTACTAATTCTGGAAGCTGGATCGCGGACTTGATCATACCTTTTTTCTCAAGTTCCCACTTCTCCATGTATTTCTTTCCGTGGTGATCGGTTCCAGGAAAAACGATCTCGCAAAGATAGAACTTGTTTGGACTCCCTTCCGTGAATTCATACTTGAAATCGAATCGAATGAGGTCTGGTGCTTCGAAACGGACAATTGGTTCTGAGAGTTCGATGACATTCTCGACGCTCGCATTGCTTGCAATGGTTGATTTCATCGGTGCAGGTGGCTGGGCGGCGGGCGGATTGCACCCGTTTGCCGAAATCAGTGCCGTTGAGAAAAGGCAAACTAGAAACGACATTCGTTGATTAGTCAATTTGAATTCCTTGGTTACGACCGATGTGCATTGGGACCGTTAGGAAATGGGTCCCAATGCGTTATGTCGATGGATACAACTCAGGTAGATGAGAGTTTGCCAGTTACTTTCGCGGGTATTTCGATCTCAAGTGCGCCACCTTTTTCGCTAATTTCAACTTCGATTGGCGAAGCAGGCGTGCTATACGGGGCCGGCACGGACTCGCGAGCATCGGGGTGTTCTGCTTGGGTGGCAGTGGCTGGCAAAACGATGCCATCCTTGCTAATCATCCGCGTGGCACGCACTGTGTACTTGCCAGGTGGAAGTCCCTCGTTGGCCTTTCGTGAACTGATCACCGTGAAATTGCCTCGTTCATCGCACATGCCGATCGCACCTTCACCGGGCGTACCAGGTCTCGGATAGAACTGAACAATCGCATTAGCCACAGGCCCCGATTGCGATTTGAGCGTGCCCGATATTACGACGCGACTCAAGCCATCGCCGCAACCAAGCAACATCACGAAGCCGAACAAAACGAAATACCCTTTGATCCGATTCATTATCACCTCAAAGATCCTCTTTCCATCAGACTCGATCCGACATGCGCCGGATCGAGTCAAAGTCGGAATTTCGCAATTTTGACACTACTCAGGGAAGGTCTCGATAACGCGTCCATCCGAGATTCTGCTCAAAAATGTCAGACTGGGAATATCGATGGTTTGTGAAACAAACTTGACGGCGCCGTCGGTAAATACAAACTGTACTCCCCCGGTATGGAGACTGGCAGCATTGTACCAAGATGCGCGACGTCCTGGCTTGTTGTTCAGCGCGCTTGGGTTGTTGTTGTAGTTCCAAACGTTCAAACCTGTTGCAGGAAACGTAACGTTCCAGCTGCCAACTGGGTCGATACCGACCGAAACCCAACCCGCAAACGACCAGCCTGAAGTTACACCGTTAAACAGTTCCAGGGTTTGTTCACCCATAGCAAATGTATTGCTGGTTCCGTCCTGGACGCTGCCGATGGTTGCCCAACTGTTTTCACCGAAAAGGTATCGTGTATCGATGGATCCTCGTCGATAAAAGTTGTACGATCCAAGGCATGCGTCGTCCATAATAAAGTCGTAGCATGTTTTCAACGCGTGAAGATTGTTGTCGGCTGCAAGATGGGGTGGGTAATGGGCGACTGAAACAGCGCCTGGAATAATTTTGCGTTCACCACCGTCCGATGGACAATAGAATCCTGGAACAAGGTTCGTGCCAACCCTTGCGTTGCCACTGACAAACGAGTTGGGGGCAGCCAATACCAGCGAGCCTGAGTTAGGTCCCTTGAAATCACCGAATGAGGCCGACCAATTGAATTGGTTGTACAAAGCGGTTTGCTCAATGAATGGCAGAATCGTGGCCAGACCATGGATGTTCTGCCCTGGCTTGGTCGCATCCACCACGTTGGAACCGTTGAGCGAAGCCAGTGCGATTCGACCGGCTGGAAATTTCTTGAACGAGCTTTCGTAATTATGGAGAGCTAATCCAAGCTGCTTAAGATTGTTGGAACACTGCATGCGTCGAGCCGCTTCGCGAGCCGCCTGAACTGCCGGCAAAAGTAATCCGACCAAAATCCCAATAATTGCAATCACAACCAACAATTCGACGAGTGTGAACCCGTTTCTACTAATCCTGCGAACCATGACTGAACTCCCAATCGACTAAAAGAATCGTAAATACAAAAACGCAACGATCAACGTTCGGATTGACCAGTTTTTGAACAGCGACTTGGAACGTGGCGTGCGATTGCCGGGAACTGCAAGCTTGTGATGTAGCAGCCAGGGGCGATTTGGCAGCATCAACATTCGATCATTTATCAACGCATCTTCGTGTTCTTTGGAACGCTTATCGTGCTCTGAGCAAAAATCCGAATGAGAGGTAGGGTGACATGAATCTACCAGTTGTAATTCTCCATAAGCAATAGGTCCGAACGAAAAAGTCGTTTTTTTCTCGCGAAAAACCCTTTGATTGGGGGTGTTGCAAATATGAATACCAGCATAGCCAGTTGTCCCCAAGACACTTTGTCTTGAGCCTCAATGAGATAACTGCAGATGCTTTGAAATGATGTGGACCATGATTTGAGTCAAGTTTGTTGCGGCGGCTTGGTGAGTCCAGAATGTGCGATTCGATTTCTAAACAAGGGATCCAATAACCCAACATCGTTCCAGTCCTCGATGGATGCTCGGACCCAATCCGCCATCTTTTGGGCCGAATGGCTCCTATCTCGCAAAACTGCAAAAGCTTCCTCTGCGGATGCTCGCAACCGTTCGTCCTTGGCAAGCATATAGCCGCGCGGCCATTCACCCGGATTTCGCGATACATCGCGTTCGAATCCAATCGCACTTACGAAATAGTAGCATGCCAATGCTGTAAAATCCTCGAAACTTGGGAGCCCTCGATAACATAACGCGACCAGAGTATCCAGCCATTCCAACTCCGTTCGAACGTCTATGGCATACGCCTCTAACAACAACTGAGAATTCGCGGCCGGTCCCAGAAACGCATCCGCCACTCGCGACACGCCGCTGAGCGCATGAGCAATTCCAGTACTATGAAGCGGGTCCACAAAACCAAATGACGTCGGCAAACTCAGCCACCCTCGGCCCAACGCTGCGCTATTGCATCGACTCAGCCGACTTGCAAAACAAAGCCCACCTGTCGGGGAAACCAACTCGCTTGAACGAAGCATCTCGTCAATGCTTGGGTAACGGCGGCATAACTCTATCCACAGTCGTTGGCGTTCCACAGCATCCATTCGCTGCGGAAATTCGCTCTCCTTGAGGACAAATCCAACACTCGTGACGCCGTTCACGAATCGCAGCACCCACAGCCACCCGTTTGGCAGCACGTGATGTTGAGCCGAGTCGTCGCCATCGAACAACGGCATTTCATCCGACGACTGTTGGTGTGCGTATCGAGCAAAAGGCTGTACGCCTCGAAAATGACCATAAATTGCTCCCGTCCTCGTTCGCATCCAATTCCCATCAGGTTCGGCTCCCGTATGCCGTCTCAGACCGCTTGAGCCTCCGCTGGCGTCGACAATCCAGCGGCAATTCACTCGATGGCTTGCACCGTCCGCAGTATTCAGGACCACTGTCCAGCGATGAGTTCCGGTATCGAATTCCGCTGACTCGATCGTAGTATTCTCATAACCCTTGACGCCGCTATCCAGCGCCTTGTGAAACAACCACTCATCGACCGAACTTCGCAGCCAATGGGTGTCGCTTTGGTAATCATCGCGCGACGCAGCAACCAACAACGAACGAGAATGTTGTCGATCGTCTGTAAATCGTTTCTCGGATGGGTGAGCATAGTATGCGAAACCACGTTTCTTGCCGCAAACTAGTTCGGGATACGTATCTTGCCAACTTCCGAAACTTGCTAAGGCCGAAAGCTCACTTAGTCCCCACTTGTCCGACAAGTAGCGCAACAGAAAGTCGGCGGTCGGCGTTGTAGACTCTCCGATTGCAAACCTCGGGTGCTGCGTCTGATCGATGAGGACCACGCCTCGGCCATGCGATTGCAATATCCAAGCCAGCAAGCTTCCAGAAAAACTGGAGCCGACGACGAGCGCAAAGCAATCCTTCATGTAGACCCTCTAGTACGGTTTCATTTTAATAAACGGGGATCGAGACGTTGGGTAGCACGCTACGTTGGGTGGCACGCCCAGAGTCTTCGATGGGCGTGGAGGCCACTTGAGATTTACCACGCCCTTCGCAAAGCCGGCTTTGCGAAGGGCGTGCCACCCCAAATAGCCTAGTTGATAAAGCACTACTACGGATTGAGTATGCCCGACATAACGCAATCGCATTGGTGAGTCGTGCGCTCGATCGGTTGCTGAGAGTGGTTCATTGCTTCAAGCCGTTGCAGCCGTCCCTCAAAGCAAACCTTGCAGCTTCCAGAGAGTTCGTCAATGTTCCAAAGATCCGCCGTGACCACCATCGACAGACATTGGCGGAACGCTTGTTCCAGACTTTGCTCTAATTGCCAAAGCCCAGGCCTTCGAAACAAGCCTTCCCGTTCGAAGCGTTCCATCATCCCATTGCCACCCCGAGTTGGGATAATGCTACCATGTCGAACTCCGAGTACTTCTGCGTATTGGAGAGTTTTCGTTACCCAGTCGATCGATTCTTCGGACGGTGTCCCTGGCGGTTGCAGTAGGACGAAGACGCGCCGATCAATTCCCAAATCGCATAACTGTCGATTCGCATCTTCGAAATCAAGCAATGAAAACTCCTTGTTGAGCAATCGCATGCTTTCGGGGTGGATCGTCTCAAGTCCCATAGCGATTTCGAGCGTCCCGTCGATCGCTTCCGCAAACCGTTCGATCCATCGATTTCGAATTTTGGGATGATTTTCGACAATCACCCGGCCAAATCCTTCGCAGAGGGCGGCAAGCTCGGGGAGATCCGAAAAAGGGACCGATCGCGGATCAAAGAAATTGCTCGCGTTGTAGAGCTTGATCCATTGATGATTTTTTCGCGACGAGAGCGCGAGTCGCAGTTGCTGGACCAAGTCCCCCGGTGCAGTAGCTTGTTCAAGGGTGTATTTCCAGAGATCGCACATCGAGCAGCGAAACGAACATTCGGCACCCACCAAAAAAACCGTCAGAACGTCGACCACGCTGGACTTGCTCGCCGGCTCGCGCTCAGAAATCACCGCCAACGGAACTTGCCCGTTCACCTGCACACGAGTTCCTCGCAGTGACTCGATCTCCTCGCGGCCTATCTTGTTCAAGCGAACTTCCATTGGTCCAAAAAGACTTTGCGATATTCGGCCTCGTCCGTCGGAAATACACTCTCGAATCGGCTTCGGTCCAAGGCTCCATGTTGAAATCGCCGTTTCGCAAAGACAGGCATGTCGAAGCCTGTCACCGACTTGACCCCGGCGCAGACGACCTGTCCCTTGAGAGCATACAGCTTTTCATGGTCCCATTGAGTCAATTCGATGAACGGGATCGATTCCGCCACCTGGATGACTTGCGGCAACGCAAACGGACTAAACCCACGAAAACCAAACTTGGCCGCCGGAGCCGAAGTGCGAACGTGCCCGCGACTTTGACCTCCCGTGTGCACCAAGGAATGCTTGATCGCGTTGACTCCCCAGCCTTCTTGATAGAGCATCAAGTTGTTGAGGACGCTGCGAATGGTAAGCTCTGGGTTGTCTTCGATGGGATAGTCCTTTAAGTTTTCGTCTCCACCGTCACCGTCAACCAAGTACGTCCATTCAGGATATCGATTGCGAATACCGTGACAAAGTGCCATCGCCATCGTGGCGCTCTGGATATCCAACGGTTTGTAATCTTCGACGACGCGAACCGCTTGCCGCCAGTCCAAATCGGACTCGGTGCAAGCAATCGGTTCCCACAGCATTTCCAATTGCGTTTTCTTAACAAATGCGTGCGCCTGTGCGGTGTCTTGCGAATGATTCCCGACCGACAACGTAAAGGCCTTCAATCGCGCTGGAGATTCTCCTCGTTGAAGCAGACGATGGTTGAGCGTGAGTAGCAATGCCCCGCTATCGATACCACCAGAAAATAGAACACCGATCGGTTCCCGTTTCGGAATGATGTCCAACCATTGGTCGAGGGAGTCGGCAAGTTGCCCGATGTATCTTCGCCCGATCGCCTCGATATCGCTGGGCAACGAATTCCGAGTTGGAGTAAAGTACCGCTCGTATCGCGGGTTTGGATCGGGACATCCTACAAGTTCAATTTGTACCACGTAATGGGCGGGAACTGTGCGAGTGTACGTTGGATGAAACTGGTCG
This sequence comes from Pirellula sp., assembly GCA_040080875.1. Classification (GTDB taxonomy): domain Bacteria; phylum Planctomycetota; class Planctomycetia; order Pirellulales; family Pirellulaceae; genus JBKCUI01. The sequence continues at coordinate 4,456 of JBEBHM010000102.1, read as the reverse complement.
GCCAATCCGCTCGCCTTCAATGCGGATTGAAGTTCTGCCATCGTCTCCGCAATGTATAGGCAAGGGCCATCGGCTTGCTTGGCCAGAAAATAGCGAATCGTGCGACCGATGGATCGAGCCATTCGCACGGTCCGTCCGGAAACTGCGGCAATTGCAAACTGGCCCTGGATCTGTGCAACTTGCGTCGGATCGCCACTGCTGACCAACGCGACCGCTTGCTCATGAGTTGAATTCAGCAAAAAATTACGGTCCGCTCGCATGAGATCTACGACACGATGCAGGTATTCGGTAGTGGACATGAATCAGGCTTTGCTGGATCGAAGTCGATCAGTTAGTGGAGTGTCGTTTGCGACCGCCGACAAACGTTGCGAGAACGACACCGAACAACTCGGTACCGTCGAGTGGCGTATTGTACGATTTGCTCTGCAAGACCGAGGAATCCACCTTCCAGGAGCGATCTGGATTGACGACGATGAAATCGGCGGGTTCACCTGCTTGCAATGTTCCTCCTGTTTGGCCGATCAGTCTTGCGGGATTCCAAGAGAGTTTTTCAATGGCCTTGCACCACGACAAGTGCCCTGGCCTGATCAAATGCGTCACCACTTGCGATAACGCCGTTTCCAAGGCGATCATTCCAAACGGAGCCGCGTCGATTTCCAGCATTTTCTTTTCGAGCGAGCAAGGTCGGTGGCCCGTACTGATGATGTCGATGGTGTCGTCGATAAGCCCTTCCACACAGGCATCCACATGGTCCTGTGACCTCAATGGCGGGTTGACTTTGCAATTGGCATCGAACGACTTGAGCATGGAGTCGTTCAGATGCAAGTTGGCCACAAAAGCGCCCACCGTAAACCGAATTCCTCTCGCCTTTGCCCGTCGACACAATTCGACGCTCCCGGACGTGCTGATGCTCGTCAAGTGAAGCCTACCGCCTGTTGCCTCGATCAAACGCAAGTCTCTCGAGGTCGCCAAGTCTTCCGCTTCCGCCGGTATGGGTGCCAAGCCCAAGATCAATTGCTCCAGTCCCTCGTGCATGACTCCCCCTCGCGACAACGAGCCGATTTCGGGATGGTCAAATACGACTCGATCGAACATGCCGCAATACTCTAGCGCGCGACGGAGCAAACCAGTGTTCTCAATGGGCTTTGGTCCGTCGCTCAAAGCGACTGCTCCTGCCTCCACCAAGGAACCAATTTCGGCAAGCGATTCGCCCAATTGTTGTTTGCTCACACAACCAAGGGCATAGACGCGACATCGATCCGCTCGAACCCCTTTCTGATGTATGAACTCCACACTAGCGGCCGTGTCGATCGGTGGATCGGTATTGGAGGAGAGCGCGATGGCAGTATAGCCACCCGCCAGGGCAGCCATAGTCCCCGTCACAATCGTTTCATCCTCTTCCCTGCCCGGTTCACCGAACTCGGTCGCCAAGTCGCACAAGCCTGGTGCGACGACTGCGCCGTCAACATTCCAACGTTGGGCTTCGGTAGGCACATCGCCATCGCTCGGATCGATACCGGCAAACACACCATCGGCAACCAATAGTCTGCCGATCCTATCCAAGCGAGTACTCGGATCAATGAGCCGAGCATTTTCAATCAGCCAAGATGAGTTAGCAGCCATGGGCAGGGAGTAAGGGGTGAGAAGTAAGGTGATTGTCTTTGTCGTAAGCTCAAGCCTCAAGCCTCAAGCCTCAAGCCTACTACGTTAGTTTCGTCGTCCCAAAAGCAACCAAAGCGTGGCCATTCGGATCGCGATCCCGTTCGTAACCTGTTCGAGGATTACCGAGTGAGGTCCGTCGGCGACCTCGGGCGTTAACTCTACGCCTCGGTTGATTGGGCCGGGAGCCATAATCAGAATGTCTGGCTTGCTTCTTTGAATTCTTTCTTGATTCATCGCATACAGCAACGTGTATTCATGGACCGAAGGGAACGGTCGGATGGCTTGCCGTTCGAATTGAATGCGAAGCAGATTCAAGACATCGCAGCGAGGCAAGATTTCGTCAAGTTTGTATGAGACTTCCACGCCCAGCTTTTCCCAATTCTTAGATACCAAAGTGGCTGGTCCGCATACGATCACCTTGGCCCCTAACTTGAGCAAGCCCCAGATGTTGGACCGGGCAGTACGGGAATGAGCTATGTCCCCCACCATTGCAACGGTCAGACCAGCCAATGAGCCGCGATGTTGACGTATCGTGAGAATGTCCAAAAGGCCTTGCGTAGGATGCTCATGCGGACCGTCGCCGGCATTGATGACGCTGCAAGCCAAATGTTTCGACAACATGTGCGGGGTCCCTGGCGAACTGTGCCGGACTACCACCGCATCCACCAACATGGCTTCGATCGTCTTGGCCGTATCAATGAACGTCTCTCCTTTGGCCACGCTAGAGCCGCCAGACGAAAACTCGACCGTATCAGCTCCGAGCCTTTTAGCCGCCAGGGAAAAGCTGTTGCGAGTTCGGGTACTATTCTCGAAAAACAAATTGGCCAGCGTTCTACCCTTGAGCAAATCAAGTTTCTTCCGGCCATGGCCTGTGGCCTCATGCAGAAACTCGGCATAGTCCAAGATGAGCGTGATCTCTTCGGCAGTCAAATGCTCCAACCCGAGCAAATGCTGATGTCTCCAGGTACTTGGAACCGGAGGGGCTCCAATCAATGGGTTTTGGGTTGTCACCGCCAATGCTGTTGGATTGGACATGTGTTACTCGATTACGGTTTTTCCATGAACGTTGAACGGTGGCATTCTAAGGCTGTTCGCGAATACTGGGAAGTCGAACCGGGGGCTGTTCGGATTGTTCGCCCGTAATCAAACGCGCGGTTCGATTGCGAGTGATATAGTTCCAAAACCATTGAAACAAAACCAATATTCGGTTCTCAAATCTCGCTAAGTACATGATGTGGATGAATAACCAAGCCAACCAAGCCAACTTGCCGGTCAATCTTAGATTGCCCGACTCGACCACCGCGCGCGACCGACCAATCGTTGCCATGTTGCCTTTGTCCCAGTACTTAAAAGGTTCGGGTGTTCCACCATCGCCTCGAAGGATGCGGGCTATCGAATTCCCGATATAGGCGCCTTGTTGCATGGCCACTGGCGCAACGCCCGGCAGCGTCTTTCCCTCGGAAATCGTGAACGCAGCCAGGTCGCCGGCAACGAATAGGTTCGGATGACCTGGTACCGCGCAATGCGGATCGACCAACAGTCGACCCGATCGATCGACGCAGTCCGCTCGCTGAATCGAATCCGATAGGATCTTCCCCAACGGCGAAGCCTTCACGCCGGCCGCCCAAATGACGGTGTGTGTATCGATACGCTTGGAATTGCCCTCTTGGCTAACCATCACATGATCCGGAAAAATCTCCATCAAGCGAGTCTGATTCCAAACTTCGGCTCCGATGGATTTCAAGTCGCGCATGGCTGCCTCGGATAACGAAACATGGTACTTGTCCAATACGAGTTTGCTGTTTTCGACAAGAATTACCCTCGCCGTTTGAGGGTCGATCGCGCGAAAATCGTTCCTCATCGTATGGCGAGCAAGCTCGCATATCGAACCGACCATTTCGACTCCCGTAGGACCACCTCCGACAATGACGAAGGTTAATAGCGCCGCTCTCAATTCTCGGTCTTGAGTTTTCTCGGCTGCCTCGAATGCAGAGAGGATTCGTCGGCGAATGTTGGTCGCGTCCTCGATCGTTTTCAATCCCGGGGCCATCGATTCCCAATCGGCGTCGCGTCCGAAATAGTGATGTGTCGACCCGGTGGCCACCACCAAATAGTCGAATGGGATCTCAAGTCCATCGTCAATCAAAACTTGCCGGCGCGCCACATCGAAACCGCGCACCTCGGACATCAAGACCTGTACATTGCGCTGTCGTCGAAAAATGCTGCGTAGCGGAGCCGCGATGTTGGCCGGAGAAAGTCCGCCGGATGCCACTTGGTAAAGCAAAGGTTGAAACAGATGGAAATTGCGACGATCAATGAGTTTGATCTCCGCATTGGCGTATCGGAGCGCGCGAACGCAAGCCATTCCGGCAAATCCGCCACCAATAACTACCACCTGCGTTTTTTTGGATAGCTCCATACGCACGACGTCTCACTTTCTACGTGTTTTGGGAATGCTCCCAATGTACCACCGAATGGCAGTAGGTTATCAGATTCTACCGTTGACTAGGACCGGCATTAGGTACAAACTCAATGCATGACCGAAAGACTCTCCAGCCATTCCACTGAACCATCCAACGAGTCCGAATCCCGGGATGACTACGAACGCTTGCTCCGCGAGATGGGACGCATCCAGGAGCCCGTCGTTACCATCGACCGAAAATCGCAAGTCACCATCTACTTGGTCGCCGTGTTTATTTTCGGAAGTGTCATCCTCTTTGGTACCCTCGTTTGGTTTGGCGGACGAGGAATAGGCAATGTGAATCGGCTGATGCTATGCTTGCTCGGCATGTTC
>JBEBHM010000101.1:0-16123 GCA_040080875.1 Pirellula sp. | reverse complement strand
GCAGGACGGTCGGCGACCGCCGCACGAACGAAACTCAGCTTTTGTTCGAGCCTGTGGAGTTCACAGGAAAACTCCCGCCGGACCCACACAAGCTCGAAGTTCCCGACGGCCGGGGCACATGGGCCATCGTCTGCCGACCGAAAGACGGATTCTTCTACCTGCTGCACAACGGAACCGTGCGGAAGTTTGACTACAGCAAGCCCCGGAATGTCACGGACACTCCTGCGGACGACCTGCCCGCTGAGTTCCGCGACGAAGTGAAGCGCCAACTCGAAATCGCCGGAGTCTCCGACGCGCAGCAAGCGGAGATTTTCGAGAAGCCAGCGCCTCCAGCGTCAACGCCCGAGCTGAAGACCAGTCAGGTGAATGAGGAGCTCAAGCCAGGCGCGAAGATCAATCTTGCTACCGAACAAAAACTGAAATGGGGCGAGCGGGTGAATGGCTTGCGTGCGGCACTCGTCATGCAACCCGTACCTGACGAGCCCGATGCAGATGACAAGAACGATATTTTTCTGGTGGTCCAGAATGTGACGAAAGCCGAGGTCTGGCTCCACGCCTCCGATGCAGCAGCGAATCCCCGGCAGTTGATCTGGCGGGACAAAGGGGTCCTGGAGACGATCAATGAAGTGGCAAAGCCGATCCATGCCGATTTCCGGCTACAGCCTGACGAAGTAGCGTTCTTTCGCATGACTCATCCGCCCGGCAAAAGGAACCCGGGAGGCCGGAGCACGGGCTCGCTCATTGAGGAAAGCATCCGCAAGGATCCCACGTTTTCACTTGAGGGATCGATGGAAATTTCCACCGCTCCCGAAGGCGCATGGTCGGCAAACTGGTGACCGGAAGAACGGAAGGCGGCACAGCCATTCCGGCGTTGGGTGGATGATAGGAAGCGCTAGATCACCATCGGGCGAAGGTGGCAACTACAGTTCTCTTCTGGACGTGTTTTTTAGATTTTCGTTCGAGAACCGGGTGCGCTCTTGGATTTTCGCCGTTTAGGTAGTTAATCCAGGAGCGTATGAGTGAAACATTCGGTGCAAGAACTACTAGATTTGCTTGAGACTGACGGACCGCGTGTTCACGTGCTGTTGACGAAGTTGACTGGTCGGGTCGATGCTGCTGAGGACCTCCTGCAAGAGCTGTTTCTCAAACTGTCTCGATCCAGCGGATTCAAAACAGCTCCCAACCATGAAGCGTATCTCTTGCGATCGGCGATTCACATCGCATTTGACTGGCGCAAACAGAATCGAAAGTTGGTTTCATTGGACGATTCCAAAATTGAAATCACTCAGCCAGGAATTAGCCCTGTCGATGGCTTGATTCACGCAGAAATGGTCGGGAAGGTACTACGAGCATTGGAAGTGCTTTCCGATAACGATCGCGAGTTATTATGCATGCGGTTCCTGGAAGAAACGTCGAATGAGACGCTCGCAACACATTATGGCGTGACCGTACATCAGGTGCGATCCAAATGTTCGAAGGCCATGGCTCGATTGCGTCGCATCTTGCAGTCCGATCGAGTCAACATTGCAAATGGAGATCAACCATGAATGATTCGACTCTCATCGCAGTCGTTTCTCATATGCTGCGGCCCAAGACTGAGGAAACAGAGCAAGCCCTTGAGCGAACGCGTCGGGCCTTGTTGGCAGAGTTGGAAAGTCCTGCTTCGGAGATGTCGATTGAGAACACGGATCAGCAATTCGCTGGAAGGCAGCGTTCAATTGCATTTTCGAAGGTGCGAAAGTGGGCTCAAGTTGCAATTGCCGGGTCGATTATCCTGATGGTGTTCACCGCCTGGATTATGGTATCGCCGAGGTCAGTGATGGCCCATGCAATCTCGCAAATGCTACGTGCCAACACGTTTCGCTGTACGGTCGAAAGCCGAGGTAAGGACGGGAGTTGGGTTCGATCGGATGAAATGCTTTTTTCACAATCCCTTGGGATACTTCACCGCAGTTTTGTAGATTCCAGAGTCGTGCGAATTGAAAAGGATGATCGCCAGCAGCACTGGTTGTATCGAGATAGTCAGCCCATCGCTGTTCGTTCTAAGTCGACAGGTTTTGACGCCGCACTAGAACGCTTGCTCGGCCCGCTGGCTGATAGCAAATCTGGCTTCACAAAGATCACCGAAAAGAGCTTGGTCGAAAGCAATGAGAGACTGCAGTGTTACGTCATGAGCGACAAGCAATCGAGGACATCGATTTGGGTTGATCGACTTGGCAGACTTCGTAGGTTTACACTTGAGAGCTTGCAAGAAGATCAGTGGACGGAGTGGCAACGATGCGAAGTATTCTATGATGTTGTGATCGATACGAGCTTGTTTAGCCATTCATTCGGTGAGGGGGTACGCGAGGTCGCTCCTCAAGACTTGCTCAACGAGCGATTTGCGTTGGATAAAGCCATTCATCGCGAGGTCCAGTTTGGTTTCGAGATCGCCGTGCACGACTTAAAACGGCTCGGCGAGAATCGATATTACATGCTGTTGTCATTTCGCCCGACGGAAGCCACACAGCGGAAAGCAAAATTGCGACCAGGCGAGAAGATGAGCGAGTGGCACGTCGGATTACGACAAGATGCACCGGGTATCGTCGAATCGGCGCTCTCATTAGCAGAGATTCAATCGGGCGATCTAACCATCTTGCCAGTCATCGGCAAGTTGGGTAGCTTTAACAATGATCGAATAGACCGCGCTCGACCCGTTTTCACTCTGTTTATCCATCATTCCCTGTGGAAGGAGATGAAGGCGATTAGCCATCTACCGATAGAAGTCCCATTGCCAGAGGATACTACCAATAGCGAGGATTCGATCCGCTCCGCTTACGAGCTTTGTGCGTTTCTCGAGTCGATTCCAATGGACACACTGAATTTGACCGACCCATGGGATACTCGGGAATTCGTCGGTCGTGAGAATATGGGGGTTGGGCAATCGATGAGTCGACATCGAGTTGGTCGACCACGTCCGAGTGAAATCGACTTCAAGCTGTTTCTCGAACATATTCAGAGAAGTGAGCGAGGGGAAATGCCTCCCAACGAACCGGCTCGTACGAGCAAGATATCTAACGGACTCGATGAGAGCAGAAAGCGAGAAACAAGATGAATTCAGTTGAGTTCCTTCGATCGGCGAAGGTTTTGGAGTTATCTTGCGATGTGGCGTCGGCTTGCCCGGACTACGAGTCCGCCGCCTCGATTGCTAAAGAGGCGACTATCCAGTTCAAATTACAATTTGAGCGGCAATGTTCGGAGGCTTCACGAGTGCTGGCTTGTTGGCCTGGGGCCGGATGGAACGATGACATTGACGACAGCAAGCATACGCCTTTATTGCGTGCTGAAATTCTCACTATCTCCGCAGAGGAAGCCATTCGCGTTGCGACATCCTTGCTGGATGGTGTCGCCATCGAAGGGACACTTTCGATAAACGATAGGCACGTTGAGGAGTGAGAATATGCCGATGAATTTTGTGATTGTGCTTCCATTAGTAGTCGCCAGTCTCATCTTCGCGTTGTTGTTAGCTTGCGTGCACCTCTTACGAAGATACGCCAGAAGCACCCCGCAGCCAGCGATGTCACCACCGTGATTAATCGCGAAGTTACATTACTATTGGGAGAGCAGGAACACCAGAATACATGTCGCCAGAACAAGCTCGCGGAGAGGCACTGGATGGTCGTTCGGACCTCTTCAGCCTGGGTTGTGTCCTGTACGAGATGGCCACAGGTGTATCGCCCTTTCGATCCGATTCAACGATTGCAACCTTGCGACGGATCGTCGACGACAAGCCCGTGGCGATTGCTTCGCTCGCCCCCGAACTGCCGGGTTTCGCCCATTACCAAAGGTAGTTCCGGCTATCAATTCGAAGAGATCGAAGTGTTCAAGGCCGACAGAAAGGGACATTTCAAGATCAACATTCCGGACAAGCTTAAACGGTTCATTCCGACGCCTGGGACCAAGGAGTGGGATCACTGGGAGAGCCTGCTGCTCGTCACGACCTCATCGCCCGGCTTCGCGACGGATTCACTCACATTGACAGCCAATCAAGGCTTACACTCCATTGAGCTGATCCGAGGCACATCGATCCAAGGTCGCCCCGTTGACGAGAATGGAAAACCCGTCATCGGTGCGCATATCACTGTCAATGATCAATCTCGATCGAGCGGCGAGGAAATGGATCAATGGCTTAGTCAGACATCGCGCGAACCATTGCCAAGAGCCGCATTCGATCCCGCAGATACCGACGCCTTGCTTGTCGCACGAACACCGGCACCTATTGCAAATCACCATGTGAACTGGATACCAACCCAGATCGAAGGAGTCGTCACCGATCAGAACGGCCAGTTCACGATCGATGGCATTGGTCCCGATGATGTGCTCGACCTGAGCGTTGAATGCGTTGGTTATCGCAAGTCGAATATCAAAGCGCTAGGGCGAGACATCTCGACTGTTCATTGGCGCGATCCGTTCAGCTCAGGCGAGAATATCGCGGTGCATGGATGCAAATTCAAAGTAACCCTCATTGCAAATACTGAAGGTCTTCCAAGTCGACACAGGGTCATCAGGAACGCTCAAACCGTCCGTCTTCCAACAACCTCTGCCGGGGCGATTGTTCGGAGAATCCTAACAATTTCTGCAATTTCGGTCGGTGGTTTGTTTTTTCTGTAAGAATTCGCCTCCAAGCGGTACCAATACTACTGGACCGACATTTTGCGTCACCTTGCGAAGGGCATTTGTGCTTGACGAAGATCATAAAACGATATTCACAAAATGGCTGGAGGAGCATATCTCGTCTGTCATCAAGGTCGCGCGTGCGTACACGTTGACCAACGACGAATGTCAGGATCTTGCTCAGGAGATCTTGCTCCAGGCGTGGTGCTCGCTTTCGAAATTCGAGGGCAAGGCGAGTGCGGCGACGTGGTTTTATCGCGTCGCTTTGCACACCGCCATGAATTGGCAACGCAAAGATCGCCCGCGACGAGCACGGCAACAACCGTTTCTCGAGTTGCAAGATTTGGCCACGGAAGCTTCAGGAAGTGCCGAACAGGTTCAGCAGCTAGAGACCGTTGAGCAGCTCTACAAGGCCATCCATCAATTGCCGAAAACCGACGCGGCCCTCGTTCTGTTGTACCTGGACGAACTGAGCTATCGAGAGATGGCTGAAGTGCTGGGGATCTCGGAAAGTCATGTTGGAGTGAAATTGAATCGAGCGAAAAGGGCGTTGATCGCACTAATGAAAGGAGCGTCCGATGGAACTTGACAAGTACCAACAGGCATGGAGATCGGATACAGCACGATTGCGTGTCTCCATCGATACCGATTCACTGACGAAAGAAATGCAACGTTCTCGACAAGCGTTTCGATCGACCATCTTTTGGCGAGATGTTCGTGAGTTGGGCATTGGACTGCTGATGATACCGATTTGGATCTACCTGGGAATCGCGATGGCACTTCCCTGGACCTGGTATCTGGAAATTCCGGCTTCGATTTGGGTCATGGGCTTTACGATGCTCGATCGCAGGCGTCACCAACAAAGAACTGGTCACCCGAGCGAGTCGCTGCTTCACTGCTCAAAGGAATCACTGCGCCAAGTGGAGCATCAAATCTGGTTGCTCCGCAACGTTTTTTGGTGGTATCTGCTGCCCTATACGGTTGCAATTATGGCATTCTTTGTTCACGTTTCCTGGCAGGCTTCGAGTGTCTGGTGGGAGTTCTTCGCAACAGTAGGTGGATTTGGTCTTCTGACTTTAGTTGTTTACGGAGTCACCTATCTGGTAAATCAAGGCGTTGTACGTCTCCAACTTGAGCCGCGACGCCAGGAGCTATTGCACCTCGTCGCAAGTCTCGAAGTTGAATCGGATGGCACGGATTCGAAGGATATCATCGATCTTGTTTCCAAGCTTGCCGACCCGACTCGGAGTTTCACTTGGGAAAGTTGGGCCGATAATTGGAATCGTACTGTCCCGTCGTGGCTTGTAGCGGCTTCAATCCTATTTCCGACGTTGTTTGGAGCATGCTGCGGTTTGTATTCCGGGCTCTGGATTCGGATACCAGAGATGGGCCCTGTCTTTTTTCAAACCGTGATTGGAGCCGTGATCCCATTCGAAATCGCGTTCTTTTCGAATATGTATTTGGCGTACCGTAGAAAGAAGAAAAGGCAAGCTGCATCGGCCAATGGCGAACAGAATATGCCGGCCTCAGGTGTTGTGCTTGAACAGTCCGAGAAACACAAAACGAAGCTTCTTCCAGAACCACCTGCGCTTGTGATACTCGTACTGACTCTCTTCGTGGGCATCATGGCGATTCTCGCAATTGTCTCAGTATTCTTGTACTTGGGTTCTGAGCGTCTGCTGAGTCGGAATAATAGTCCGATTGAACCAAGCTTTGGTGATGTGAGTGGTTTTGGCGACGATGATACCGTGCGGATTGACTCTTGGCTTCAGGAGCAAGTTGATCTCGCGAAGTATCCGAGTCTAGCAGTCGCCATCGTACGCGATGGAGAAATCGTTTACGGGCGAGCCTTCGGATTTGAAGATATCAAGTCGAGCAAACTGGCGACGCGGCAAACACAATACAATGTTGCATCGGTGACGAAAGTCTTTACAGCGTCGCTGGCGGTGATGTTGCACGAGCAAGGTGTGGTTGATTTGGATCAACCAGTGGCGAAGTATCTGGCTGAAAGTGTCGTCATTAGCAACAGTCCCAAGGTTGGAGCAACGATTACACTGCGGCAGCTTGCATCCCATACATCCGGTTTACCGAGAGGTGTCCCGGGCCGCGTCCAGTCCGTGGAAGGCTGGTATGCATTGGAGCCTCAGCGATTATATGACCATCTGGCGACAGTCAAACTGGAATCCGAGCCTGGCACGAAAGAACTCTATTCGAACCTTGGATTTGGGCTGCTGGGGCACGCATTGGAGCGAGCAGCCAACAAATCTTTGGATCAACTCGTAAAGGAAAAGATTTGCGAGCCTTTGAAGCTGGAACGAACAGCGATTCAAGTTGACGATACCGTCCATCCTGCGACTGGCTACGATGACAGCGGCCGTCAACGTGAAAAGAAGGCCCCCTTCCGTGATCGTCTGGCAGGCTCTGGCGGTCTGGTAGCTTCGGTCGAAGACCTTGCGAAATTCTTGTCAGCTCAAATGGACCCTGGCGTTTTCTCGAGGAAAATGCTCGATGATCTTTATACACGGTCGAGTCGGTCCGACGGAGTTCTTGTGGATACGGGGCTCGGTTGGTCCATCAATTTCAACAAATATCTTGGCAGCTACGCAGAAAAGAACGGGGGTCGCAGCAATTGCAGCGCGTGGATTGGTTTTTCTCCAGAACACAGCGTTGGCGTAGTCGTCGTGACCAATTGTGGCGGACCAGAAGTTGACGCGATCGGGCGTTTGCTTTTGGAACGATCTGTTCAGGGGGCGTACAAGCCTGTGCAGAAAGATAATCAGCAAAAGCGTGTAACGGATGACAAAATCGAGCGTGTATTCTATTAGAGAGCGACTATGACCACCACTCCGACAACCCGTGCCAGCTTGCTACTCAAACTTCGCGATCCTCGTGATCACGAAGCCTGGGTGGAGTTCGTCGTGCTGTACGAGCCGGTGATCTATCGGATGTTGAAAAAGTTCGGTCTGCAGGACGCAGATGCCTTAGAAGTCATGCAGGAATTGCTGCTGGCCGTCAGCCGGAGCGTGGATCGCTGGACTCCAGGTCAGGAGTACGGTTCCTTTCGTGTTTGGCTGCGGCGTGTGACGAGGAATCTGGTTGTGAACTGGGTGCGGCGGAGGAAGCGACAACTGGTCACGACATCGCTGGACTTGGACTCGCTCTTGATCGAGGGGGTATCCATTGAGGGGGACGAATCTCGGCAGTTTGACAGCGAGGTGCATCGGTCCTTGTTTCACCGGGCTTCTGACCAGGTCCGAATCGAAGTTCAGCCCCAGACTTGGCAAGCGTTCTGGGAAGTCGCGGTCTCCGGTCGAGAAGTCAGCGAAGTCGCAGCAAGACTTGGGCTGACGGCTGGGGCTGTGCGAGTTGCCAAATGTCGCGTGATCGCACGACTGCGTGAGGCAGTCGACAAACTCAAGGAGTCGACATGAGCGATCATTTTCCTAGCGAAGTGATTCAACGGGCACTACAAGGGGAGTTGCCGCCAGAACAGGAATCGGCGTTTCATGCGCATATGGAATCCTGTCCGGCTTGCGCGACCGCGATGGAGCGAATCGCTGGAGCAGAGCAGATCGGGTGTGAAATCTCTGACCTGCTTCAAGCAGACGAGATCGGCGATTTGGTGCCAGGTCGCGACGAATACTCGATGACCGATTTCATCGTCGAAAACTTGGAACCGTCCGACTCGCCCGAGGCGTTAGGACAACTAGGCGGTTATGACATTCTGGAAGTGATCGGTCGCGGCGGCATGGGTGTCGTTCTAAAAGGTTTTGACCGAGAGCTAAAACGATTGGTGGCCATCAAGGCCCTGGCACCGCATCTGGCCCACACACCGTTTGCTAGGAAGCGATTTGCTCGCGAAGGGCAAGCGGCCGCAGCGGTTGTCAATCTACATGTGATTGCGATTCATCAAGTGCAGCCCAATGGCCGCTTGCCGTTTCTCGTGATGCCGCTCTTGACTGGAGAATCGCTCGCACATCGCCTCAAAGCATCTGGGACGATGGCGGTGAAGGAGATACTTCGAATCGGAATGCAAGCTGCTGATGGACTTGCAGCGGCTCATGCACAAGGGCTGATTCATCGCGATGTCAAACCGGCGAATATACTGCTCGAAAAAGGTGTAGAGCGCGCGGTGCTAACGGATTTTGGATTGGCTCGGGCCGCCGATGATGTTTCGATAACTCGTCAAGGATTCATCGCAGGGACTCCAGAGTACATGTCGCCGGAGCAGGCTCGCGGCGAGGCGCTCGATGGCCGCTCGGATCTCTTCAGTCTTGGTTGCGTACTGTACGAGATGGCGACTGGCGTATCGCCATTCCGCACCGATTCAACGCTCGCAACGCTCCGACGGATCGTCGAAGATCAGCCTTCAGCGATGGCTTCACTCGTTCCCGAACTTCCACCGTGGTTCTGCAACATCGTAGAGAGATTGTTGTCGAAGGACCCCGCACAGAGATTCGATTCTGCGAGCGAAGTGAATCAGGTTTTGGCAGGGTGCTTGGCGCATCTTCAGCAACCTACGTCCGTTCCGCTGCCAATTTTGAACGGAGCGAAGGACCAGATGAGAACAGTTTTCAGCGTGGACGCATGGTTCTTCGTTGTGCGCATCCTTGGGCGCACGTTGAGCACCTTGTTCTCGGGAGGAGGAATTGTTAAGGGCTGGCCACCTGTGATCTGGCCGAAACCGCCATTACCTTATTCACCGATATGGCCCTTGACGGTAATTCCGATTTGGAACTTCTGTTTCCTGACGATCTTGCATACGATGTTTGATGTTATGAGCTTGCATCCTCTTGCGTCTGTGGACAGAGTGAACAAGATCACCATCGTACTGGGTTGTACCCTTACCTCGTGGTGCATGGGTTTGATAGCCGCTCAGTTCAGTGTAGCGGTGACTCCATCACGGATGCTGCGACCGTTGATGTCGCTTTGGATCCTGGTTCTCCCGTATTTACTCGCCAAGCAAGTATCGCACCTGATAGCGGACTGGTACGGACAAACATTTTCTCTCGTTCCCATCCCACTTAGCAATGAGACGGGTACATACTTTTTCATTGCGATGCTTTCCGCCATCATCTACTCGTTCGTAATACGTCGCGAGCTGAGCCTGCCTGAACCAACAACACTTGGAGTACAGATTCTCCGTGACGTTGATTCGGGCGAGTTTCGGCGACTCTAGTAGGTGTATTGGTACTATACTTCATGGAAAATCATTAAACCAGGAAAGTGTCTTATGAAATCTAGGTCCTACATAGCTAGTTCCTTCTTGCTACTTGCGTTGGTTGTCGTAGCGCACTTTCAGACAAGTCTAAACGCTCAAGACCAGTCAAAGGAGTTCGCTACGAAACTCGCTGAGATTTGTCGCAAGCACGATGTACCAGCGATGTCTGCTGCAGTCGTTAACTCGAAAGGCCTTGTTCAATCGCAATGCTTTGGTGTCCGCAAGAGGGGAACATCCGACGAAGTTGAATTGTCTGATCGATTTCCGATTGGTTCTAACACCAAGTCCATGACGGCGACGTTAGCGGCAGTCTTGGTCGAAGCCGGTAAAATTGAATGGGAAACGACCATTGGCGAAGTCTGGCCTAAAGCGACGGACAAAGACCTCCATCCCAAGCTTCGCAAAGTTACGTTGGACCAACTATTGTCACATCAAGGTGGCGTGCCGGGCAATATTTCCGATCTTTCAAAAGAGGCGTGGGCAAAGCACTTCGAAGAAAAGCTATCGCCGACTTTGGAGCGTAAAGCGATGCTCAAGCTTGCGCTTTCCAAGGCACCTTCGCAGCCGCTGGGCACCTTCGTCTATTCCAACCTAGGTTACGCGATCGCGTCGGCCATGCTCGAAAGCCGCGCTGGGGAATCGTATGAGTCGCTTATGAAAAAACATGTATTCGATCCGCTGGAAATGCGATCGGCAGACTTTCGTTCGATGCAGTCGGCAAAGCAGTTGCGACCGCCAATGTTGTGGGGGCATCAAGCTGCCAACGGTGAACCTGTCGACCCAAGAACAATGGCTGCGGAAAACCCAACGGTCTATGCGGCCGCTGGAACCGTCCACCTGTCGATCGAAGACTATTCCAAGTATGCGCGTTGGCAGTTGGAGGGCAAGCCATCTCCGGTACTCCGATCGCAAAGTGCGTTTGATCATCTCCATCGACCTCAAGTTGACTATGACAAATCTGGAGCCAAATACGCTTGCGGATGGATTTGTATGGAAACAGAATTCGGTCCCGCGTTCAATCATGCTGGGTCCAACACGAACTCAAGGGCCGTGATATGGATCTTGCCCGAATCTGATTTCGCCGCCGTCGTTTGTACGAATTCCGGACAGCCGAAGGCGTATGCGGCGTGCGAAGAAATGATGAGTTTCCTAAAAACTCAACAAGCTTCCAAGAAGGGCACCGATGCGGCAAATGCTGATCCAGGCAAAGTGACTCCCGAGCGACTAGTCGGTCGTTATCAACTCTTGCCCAACTTTATCTTTGACGTGAAGCACATGGACGGCCACTTGATGGTTGGCATCACGAACCAACCGACACAGGAAGTCTTCGCAGACTCCCCCACGAAATGGTCCTACCGAGGTGTCGACGCGCAACTGGAGTTTCACCTCCGAGCCGAAGGACCGGCGCACGCTCTTACACTTCACCAAAATGGCAATGCCCAAAAGGCGAAGCGCATATTGAAGTGAATTTACTTAGCTTGGTTTCTTAACAGGAAGTCACTCTCGGCAAGAGTGACCCACGGTGGGTCGCACGTGGGTCGCACGTGCGGCGCACCTGCGCGGTGTGACTTTCGCAAATGTGTCTTTGTTCACAGCCATCGTTTTAGAAACGACGCCGGCCGAATCAACTCAACTGTCTCTTAGTCGCGAGCAGATGGCGGGGCTGGCGGATACGGACCGCGTGCGCTACATGGGTAACTTGGCACTCTTCGCTACATATGCAAAACAATACGAGCTAACGGTCGAGCTTTCGGCGAACGTCCCCATGTTGACGACGTCCGGTTCAGCAATCTCGGCTAGGTGTATTTGGCTGCTTGGAAGCTGGACCTGGCCCTGCCGCTCCACGAAAAGACGCTCAAACTTCGCAAAGCCAAGTTTGGCCCCGATTATCCCGATACGCTTACCAGTATGAACGATCTCACTGAACTGTACTGGCGGCAAGGCAAACGGGACAAGTACGAGTTGCGTGCATCCGCGCCTCTGCCATCGTCTGTAGTGCCGCAAGCCATTGTCCGCCGTTCGAGGTGAAGTTGGAGCGTAAGCATTTTCTGAAAAGACAAACATTTTCTTGTCCCCACTTTGATCGAGTTCCTTCGGTAACCTAATGAGGTTGAGGAAATGCTGATCAACTGCATGTCAAGCGTTGAAACTGATTTCAATTGCGTATTGTCAGGAATCTTGTGTGGACGAAAAAACAGATCTGGCGAGTTTGATCGCACCAGTCAAGGATCGCATGTTTGCGACAGTATGGCGAATACTTCGTCATCCGCAGGATGCCGAAGATGCGTTGCAAAATGCACTAGTGACAGTTTGGCGGCGAAGAAAGCAGGTTGAATCACATCCGGCGCCACACGCACTGATTTTGCGAATCTGTGCAGATGCAGCAATCGATCATTTCCGTCGCCGCCGCCTGAATCATGTTGACGTTAGTCTGCTTGAAGAACGGCTTCCAGCTTCGGACTTGTCGCCGTTGGATGGATTAATCAAGGACGAAACGCTCGATCTCGTTATGGGCGCGATCTCGAGACTGTCACCGAAGCAGTCTGTTCGCGTCGATCCTAAGTCTGGTTTGCCCGTGGAAATGAGAAGCACGGAGAAGCTTTCGCCCAATGACCCGGTCACCGGTTGGACATTGGCGATCGACTATCCGGACTACGGTCCGTCCGACATTTACGCGATGGGTGTTCCAAAGGATGCAGCGATCAATGATCGTACGTATGTTAAGACCGAGAACGGAGAGGAAATCAAGGCGTTCTTGGCGAAGTATGTCCAGGCACAGGGCAAACCGCTCGAACCGTTTTCCATGACCGTGCTGAGATCCAGAGCCGGAACGGACTTTGCCGAAATATCCGAGGCCATCCGTGGACGCGACGATGGCCAGGGGGTGCAACTCGAAGCAGTCAATCCGCGGGAACCGATATTTGAAATCAGTCGGAAAGTCCGACTCGGGCAGATCACACAACCTGAAGGCACTGACCGTGCCGAGTGGTGGACGCAGCAAATTGCTGGGATGAAGTTTACTCCGGCGCAGGAGTTCTACCATGGCTATTTGCCTAACCGCATCGGCTATCCTGAAGAACTCTCGCGTCATTTGACTACGGGGCTACATTTGACGAAGGGACCTTCGCTGATCGATAATCCAGATGTCAAAGTCACACTCGACCGGCAACCGCGATTGGGACCACCAGGGACCGTTATGCTTAATATCCGTGTCCAGACCACTATCGGATCGAACGACCTCTTCTTCTGGATCGCCCCCGAGAACGACTATTTAGTGCTTCGACAGGAAGCTCACTTCACCAAAGATCGCGTGGCCTGGCACAACCAGACCGTCATCATTGACACAGTGGAGCAGTCCCCGAAAGGTCGTTGGTATGCCACGAAAGCCCGCCACGGCAGAATCAAAACCCTTGGCGATGATCTACCGAATGAACCACTACCTCTTGACCCACGTCCGGTCCAAGATCGAGAACCGATCGAAATCGGCCCAATCAACACGACAATGTACCGGTACATTGTCTCGTTCACGGAAAAGTAAAAATGGGCTTGTCCCTAGTTGATAAGTGCGATTGAAGAACTATCACCCGCGCTTCGGTGCTCCGACTCGCTGCTCAGCAGCCACATTTCTTGCAATTCTTTCAAGATTTCCTGTAAGATAGCTCGGCGGATTGGTAGCCACTCAAGGAGGATCCCTATGTCTATCGCACCAAATACCCGAAATAGCTTGATCGCCAGACTCAGCGATATCACCGACCATGACGCTTGGCGGGAGTTCGCAGCATTGTACGATCCCTTTATCTATCGTCAGGCTCGCCGCTACGGATTACAACACGCCGATGCTCGAGAATCCGTCCAAGAGATCTTGATCGCTGTCTCGAAGGCCGTCCGCAAATTCGAGGTGTCGCCAGATCGTGGACGGTTTCGGACTTGGCTTTACGCAGTCGGCAGAAATGTTTGCTTGCGTTACCTCTCTCGGCTTCGATCGCGTGAGCTATCGGGCGAGAACACCGAGGTTACCGCGTTGTTGGCTGCGGTTCCAAGTCCAGACTCTCTCGAATCCCAAGAGATAAGTCTTGAATTGCAACGGCATATATTTATCTCGATGTCCCAACAAATACGAAGCGAGTTCCACTCCAATACTTGGATGGCGTTTTGGCAGACTGCCGTTGAAAACCATTCGGTTCAAGTCGTTGCCAATGGCCTTAAGATGTCCGTCGGTTCGGTCTATGTTGCTAGAAGTCGAGTCATGGCTCGCCTCAAACAACGCATTCAAGAAGTAGTGCTTGAGGACGAACTCGAAGTCATCGAGCTTTTGAAGAAATTGGAAACAGCATGAAGTGGAGCGTCTCCCAATCGAGGTCGGCTTGCGCACGACAGCCCTTAGCGCAATTGCTGACAGACCAACTTGGTGCACAGGAAGCTGCATGCGTTACCGAACATTTAGATGGATGCGAGGAATGCCAGCAAAGACTGACGAGGCTCTCGGCCGATCCCAAATGGTGGCGGGAAGCAGGGCAATGGCTCGAAAACGCTTCCATGGATGACGACTTGGTAGAGGAATCGATCGGGGAAGAGTACGGCGAACATCAGGGCCCTTCACCGGAGGAGTGCCTTTTGCAAAGCGGCCTGATGAGACCAACTACCAAACTGGAAATGATCGGCTCCATTGGGCGCTACGATGTTCGTCGCGTCATCGGCACAGGTGGGACAGGCATCGTCCTGCAAGCAGTTGACACCGAACTGGATAGGGTGGTCGCGGTAAAAGTCCTCGCGCCAACATTCGCTGGGAACGGACCCGCACGGCGTCGATTCTCTCGCGAGGGTCAAGCGGCCGCCGCAGTAGTTCACGAGAACGTAGTCGCGATTCACCATGTCGAATCGAATGGCCCTGTTCCATTCCTCGTGATGCAATTCGTCGATGGTTGTTCTCTCCAAGAACAAATCACGCGCGTTGGCCCAATGGATGCAACCTCTACATTACGTATCATCGCCCAACTTGCATCGGCTCTGGATGCAGCACATGCTCAAGGACTTGTGCATCGAGATGTCAAACCTGCGAACATTCTCGTAGCTGCTGCAGGCCAACGCGTTTGGATTACCGATTTCGGATTGGCTCGAGCCGTGGACGACGCGAGCTTAACTAGAACCGGCTTCATCGCCGGTACTCCCCACTATATGTCGCCTGAACAGGCTCGCGGTGAAACGGTAGGTCCTGGAAGCGATCTATTCGGGTTAGGCAGCGTGATGTATTTCGCGTTGACGGGGCGTCCACCATTTCGCGCCGAACGCTCGCTCGCGATCCTAAATCGCATCTGTTCGGAAAAGCATCGTCCCGTCCGTGAAGTCAATCCGGACGTACCAACCTCCGTTGCAGCAATCGTGGATCGATTGCTCGAAAAGGACTCGCGTTGTCGATACCAAACGGCCAACGTGGTCCGAGATGAATGCTTGCAGCTGTTGTCCCATCCCGAATCCATCAGCGAATCGCCAATACCTCGCGCGATTCCAAAGAGGCCGCGAAGCGTTTTGGTCGGTTTATTGATTTGCCTTTCGGCTTTAACGGTTTTGGCCTTTAGTAGGATCGTATTCGGCGCGTGGAATTGGCATAGCATTGATTCCTATGTGGCAAGCCCAGGCACTACCGATAGGCAATCTAAAACGATGGTTCCAACTCGGGATCAATTCATTCGCCGAACAAGCGAACCTGTCAAAAACAAAATTTTGCAGACCATGCAGACCATAGCGGGAAACCGAAACGGTAGCAGTTCAATTCTGGCCCCTCAAGCCAACCTCTTTCAGGATCCCGTTTCATTGCCCGCGAATTTGCCCACGAATTTACCCGCTGAGAACTCAGCGAACAACGCTTTGCAAACGGTTAATCCATACATTCCAAGCGAACAGGAACTTTGGCAAACCGAGTTCGATGCATTGGAAAGAGAGCTGCATAATCTGCGGACTGGATGGATAGGGCATGACTCACAATCTACCCCCGAGAGTTCGGCGGATTCAGTCCAAGTTTCCTTTGACTTGCAATTGTCGCAGCTATTGGACTTGTTCGTTCAACTCGAAGCGCCTGTTCAACCCATCCAGAACGCACCCTACGTTTCCTATTGATCCATCACATTTACCTATCGAGATCAAGCTCATGTATTGTCGAGCCCTTGCCTTATTCATCGCGATTTGCGGAGCCTTCGTTGTAAATGCACAAGAACTGCCTGGGATAGCCAATTCTTCCCCTGGCCCACCCCC
>JBEBHM010000739.1:0-4302 GCA_040080875.1 Pirellula sp. | reverse complement strand
CAATGATAGGCCGGTAGGCAGGAGGCAGGAGGCAGGAGGCAGGAGGCAGGAGGCAGGACCCCCGCGAGCTCGTCTCGCGGGTGAATGAGGTTCGTAGGCTAGGTGTCGGGCTCTCCTACAGCCCACATTTAACCCGTTCTCGCCGCCATTGCCTGCGAGAACGGGTTCAATGCGGAAGAGCACGCGATGTGCGCGCAGTGCCTAGCTTGCGAACCTTGACTTCCTGGCAGACAGTTTTGCAGGGGAGCGATTTGAAATTACCTGTGGAGTATAAAATGGCGCAAGCTATGCCACATGGGTGCACTCAATAACTTCACCAGCAACTAAACCCTCGTTCGAAACCTGCAATCATGACTGCAATCACAACCCTCTTTGTCATTGCGATCTTTTCTTTGTTGGCTGTTCGCGTTGCGACAACCGCACTGACCATGACTGGGCTCAGCACGGATACGGCCAGCTTTCAAAGCTATTCTGCATTTTTCGGGGTCGGCTTTACCACCCGCGAAGCGGAACTAGTGGTCAACCATCCTGTCCGTCGGCGTATCATTCGAGACCTGATCTTTGCCGGCAACATCGGACTTACCTCTGCGTTAGCAACGTTGGTTGCCACGATGATGCAATCGCCGGGCGGGACTCATCCACTGGCCATTGTTGGACTGTTCACCTTGGGGATCGTTTCGCTGCTCTATGTGTCCAAGATTGGGATCGTGACACGAACCCTTGAGCATTTAATTCAGCGTTCCTTGAAGAGTGCGGGTCTGGTCCGGGCCATGGACTACGAACTGCTGTTGCGAATCGAACGCGGGTACTGCGTTTCCGAATACGTCATCGAAGACAACTGCCCGATTGTCAATCAGTCTCTGAGAGTGTCGAGACCATGGGACCATGGTGTGGTTATCCTCGCCATCCGTCGCAATGAAGAGTTTATGCCGGGCATCCCAAGCCGGGATGCCATGCTGATACCGAACGACATCGTCACAGTCTATGGCGAAGAACTGGCAGTCCAGAAACTGTTCCATAGCATTGAAGAACAAGAGGCAGTAGGCGATAGGCTGTAGGCTGTAGGGGAAGAGGGACGACTTTATTGCTTGATGTTGGGGCGTAGGACGCAACGAAACCCGCAATGATTGCTCGACGTGCTTACCTCGCCTTTGCCGCGCGTCCCAATCATGTAGCGAGTGCAATACTGTTCGGTGCATAGGAACGAACCTCCTCGATGCACGCGTTTGGGCTGATCAGGTTCTTGCGGGTCGTAAGGACTGGTTGGTCCGGTTGGGTTTTTCGGTACTTCGCGAGCTTGGGATTGTTCCATGTAGTAATCGGCTCGGTACCAATCGGAACACCATTCCCAAAGGTTACCGGCCATGTCGAAAAGACCGTATCCGTTCGGTGGGAATTGGGCCACGGGTGCAATACCTTGGTAGCCATCTTCGGCTTTGTCTTCGCTGGGGAATCTGCCCTGAAAAATGTTCCCCATCCATTTGCCTTTTGGACGAAACTCATTGCCCCATGAATAGAATTGCCCCGTCTCGCCACCTCGCGCCGCGAATTCCCATTCGGCTTCGGTTGGGAGTTGCTTGCCAGCCCACTTTGCATAGGCTTCGGCATCCTCATAAGCGATTTGGCTAACCGGATAGTCGTCCATTCCTGCAACCGTGCTTTCGGGGCCAAGAGGGTGACGCCAATTCGCGCCCTTGACGTAAGTCCACCATCGGTAATGTGAATCGAGCGGCACGGGACCTTCGGGTGGTGAAAAAACCGTGGAGCCAGCCACAAGATTTTCAACAGGTGCACCCGGAAAATCTTCAGCCTTGGGGGTGCGCTCTGCAACGGTAATGTAGTTGGTTGCTTTGACGAACTGTGCAAACTGTGCGTTGGTAACCTCTGTCTTGTCCATCCAATACCCATCGACATACACACGGTGTATCGGTCGAGTATCGAGCATTAAGTCGTTGCCGCCGTGTGGCATCGTGGTTGGATCTTCGCATCCCATCGAGAACTCTCCGCCCGGAATCCAGACCATCCCCGGTGGGGCTGGTTCGTTTGGCACGAACTTGTTTGCTTTGGTTGGTTCAAATGCTTGAGCTCGAGGTTGGTATTCGCCAGAATTCGCCTGAGTTGCTGATTGAGTCGATGTGCGCTGCGAGACGTTTTCCGCAGAGTTTGGAGAACGGTCTGACAGTGCAGAGAGTCTTAATAGTCCCCACACCACGCCTGCAACGACAAGGACGACGCATGCTCGCCCAAGCCAAACGATGGATGGTGACGACTTGAGAGGCGGGCTTTTTTTCTTATTCATGTTTTGTGAAATGGAGTGTTACGAGTCGATTGAATCAGTCCGTCCGCGCCTTGCGATATCAAGTCCTTGGCAGTGTTGACTCCAAGTTGTACGGCCTGTGCATAGAGTTCGATCTCGGTGATGTTTTCGGACAACATCATAACCTGCCGAGAAGCGATTACTTGGCGTCCATCTGCTGAAAAGACTCTCGACGTGAGTTCGATCGAATCGGGATAGGTACGAGCGAGTGCCGCCAGAGGCGCGAGGCAACCGGCCCTCATGGATCTTAGCAAAGATCGCTCGGCCAATACCGCTGAATGCGTTTGGGGATGGTCAAGTTGCGAAGCCGCACGAATCGTTTCTATGTCTTGGTCCCGAGTTTCGAGTCCGAGTGCGGCTTGCCCGACGGCTGGCAGCATTAATTCATCGGTCAATTTCTGCGTGATTCGCCCGGCCAATCCCAGACGATGCAATCCAGCGTACGCCAAAAGAATGGCGTCGTATTGAGCTTCGTCCAATTTTCGTAATCGCGTGTCGAGGTTGCCACGAATTTCCAAGACATCCAGGTCCGGTCGCGCGGCCAAAAGCTGAGCCCGTCGGCGCGGTGAACCCGTGCCAACCCTGGCCCCTATTGGCAATCCATCCAAAGTACCAAAGCGCGAAATCAAACAGTCGGCCGTCTCTTCGCGTGGCGGAACAGCAGTCAATCTTAGGCCTGGAGAAACGTCGGTGGGCAGATCTTTGAGGCTATGCACCGCCAAGTCGCAGCGGTTTTCATGCAAAGCTCGTTGGATTTCTTTGGTAAACAATCCTTGTCCACCGGATTGTCCAAGCGGCCCCGCTTGTCCGAGCGGAGCGGTCGAGACATCGCCGGACGTGATGATCTTGACCAACTCAACTTGATAGCCTTTTGCCTGCAGCAACGCTCCAATATGATTGGCCTGCCACAAGGCGAGCGGGCTTTGTCGTGTGCCAAGCCGAATCAGCATGAATTATCCATTCTTTTCTCGTTTCTTGGCGTAATGGTGCGCGTATCCATTTCGGAAGCGTTGCGGTGGCTTTCATCATAGCATGGCAATAATGATTGAAACACAGCTCGGTTTTGTCACCTTTTGAATGCCGAACGCCACTTGTCGTAGGGTTGCCGTTGGGCCGCCAGCATAATGCTGAACATGCAGACAACCAAAGGTTGTTTTGAAAAGGACTTACGATGCGAAATATTTCAAGCGATAGAGATAGAACGGACGAAGAATTATGGAATTTGGTTTTGCAGGGAGATCCAGCCGCGTTTGAAGCGGTGGTAGACCGACATAAAGGGACTGTATCTGCGGTCGCCTATTGTTTCGTTTCGGATTTGGCGCGTTGCCAAGATATTTCTCAAGAAACGTTTTGGACCGCCTGGAAGAATCGGTTGGAGCTGATCGACAAGAGCAAATTGGCGAGTTGGTTGTGCGGAATCGCAAGAAATCTTGCGAGGCAATCGGTTCGCAAAGAGAGCAGCCAACGTGGAGTTCAGGATGTTGCATATTGGGATGTGTCGAGCCAAGAATTGGACCCCGCCATCGCGGCGATTACCAAGGAGGAAAATGATCTTGTTTGGCAGTCGCTGGAATCAATTCCCGAGTCCTATCGCGAGGCGATCGTCATCTACTACCGTCAGGGTGAATCGATCGCTTCGATGGCTTCGGCACTTGAGATCAGTATCGACGCCGCCAAGCAACGTCTCAGCCGCGCACGAGAAATGCTTCGAACACATTTGTCTGGCCTCGTAGAAGATGTTTTGCATCGATCCGTCCCTTCGCAGGTGTTTACCGCTCGAGTCATGATTGGCGTCGCGGCCTGGACGTCGGCGATCAAAGCTGGGTCTGTCTCTGCCGCTTCGCTAGGGACAGCAGCGGGAACGGCAGCGGGAGTATTGAACAAAGGCGCTGTGGGTTCAATACTCGGGACGAACACTTCGGCGGTCGCCACCGTTGCCGGTTCAGGTATGGCTGGAATGGCCGGGGGGGTGGTTGGGGGAGCCG
>JBEBHM010000738.1:0-4309 GCA_040080875.1 Pirellula sp. | reverse complement strand
CACGTGAGTTTTGATCGACAAAATCGTATCGGTAACCGGGAAAGCCAAGCGAGTACACTCGTGCTTTCGATTGAAATTCTTGGGGTTGTGCAAAATCTAGACAAATCAGCGCATCCCTCACATTTCCATCGATCTTCAAGATGGCAATATCATTCTCATCACCCGGCTCGCCCATTGCCAAGATTTGTGCCGGTACAAGTGTCGCCTTTCGAGTGTCCTGTTCGAATAACTCGGTAGCCAACGTTGCCGCCAGCTGTTGCGATGTTTGACCGTACCAATTCTTCTTGGAGTATGCGACTTCGATTTCAACCTTGGTCACTTTGGTTGTCCGCTTGCATTGAGCCCCGAACCATCCGAAGAGCGATGCTCGAACAAACTCGTCATTTTCATTTTTTTCGTTCCATTGGCCTAGCTTGTCGATCAAATTCGCAAGCAAAGGCGAAAGCGAGGGAGGCTTGTGGCACAACACTTCATTGTCTTCCAAAATCTTGTCCGTCACGCTTTCCACTACATGGCGATTGGTAACTAAAATTCCGTTTCGATCGATCGCATAACATGTACCGGAACCCAGCGGTCCATCGCCGAATTCGAGTATTGTCAATTCCGACGAGGGACGCAGATAGCGGTCGGGAATTGCGGCGATTTGAACCCATTGTACGATTGACCG
The DNA here is from genome assembly GCA_040080875.1 of Pirellula sp. Classification (GTDB taxonomy): domain Bacteria; phylum Planctomycetota; class Planctomycetia; order Pirellulales; family Pirellulaceae; genus JBKCUI01. The sequence goes on along the minus strand of JBEBHM010000738.1, from coordinate 3,642 downwards.
CGGCGTTCCGGCTGGAAAATCGACGGCGGAACGAAAGTCGTCATAATCTTGATTCAGTTGTTCATGGTCAAACTCAACTCGTGACGGAAACTGGAACTTGGCTTTTCCCGACACATGAACGCGGTACACAGCGGGAAGCGATTGATAGATCCCAGGGTCCAACTTGAGAATTTCCGTTGGGTTTGCAAAACCGATGCTGTCGAAGTAATTCAGATCTTCGGCATTCAGTCTTTGCGTAAGCAACAAAGCCAAAGTCAGTATCAAAACCAGAGTCCGGCAAACTACATGGTGCATGTGGTTGGTTCCAATAGCAGGAAGTGAAATGGGATACTTAGAAAGGAATCGCGGCTTGGCAAAAAAGCGGACAGGAATTCTTGAAAACAGGCTCGGCGAGTTGCGACGAACGTTTTACTTAGTTTCTTTTTGGGATTGCGGTGGGACGTTTCCGAATAAGGTGAGTTTGGACCGCTGAAAATCATACGAAGCCGAAAGGACCACCAGGGCTTGATTATTGTTGCTAACGGCAAGTTCCTGAATATCCGCGTCTAGTTCCTTTAGCGTCATTAACTCTTCTCCGGATTCAGCATCCCAGATCTTGACCGTTCGGTCTTCGCTCCCAGTGAGCAATCGCAGACCGTCCGGCGTGTAGGTCATACAAGTGATGGGCTTTTTATGACCGTCAAGCACAAGCCGGAGCTGTCCCGTTGTACTATCCCATATTCTACATTTTGAGTCTTGTATTGCAGTGGTTGCCAAATCCGTGGCACTCGGTCGGAAAGCCAATCGTCTGGCTTTAATTCCAGTTGCAATTCTTCCTCTTTGTCTACCCGTCTTTACGTCCCACAGCAATAGAATTCCATCTTCACAGGCTCCTGCTAATTGAGATCCGTCAGATTGAAAGGCAAACCGGGTTATTTCGACCCCCATCGGATTTTGCAGTGCTCGACGTTGCTTTTTGCTGACACTGAACAGCCACACTTGTCCATCGTTGCGATCGATGCCTGCTAACTCTTTGCCGTTAGGCGAATACTCAAACATGGATTCGTACAACCCAGGTGCGATAGCGGGAGCGTCTTCCCATGTCAGCCAGCTTGTTTCAGCTTTCGGTGAACCGACACGGATTTTCTTCTTTTCCCCGATAATTGCCAGTTCGTCGCCTATGGGGCAAATCGAAAAGTCGTTCGTTTCCTTAGCAATGGATTGCAGGTTGTTATTTGCGAAATTATACGACTGCAAATGTCCTGCTAGATCCGCTATTAATAATTGCGTTGAGCTATTTGAAAAAGCGACCTGCGTCAATCCGGGTGAGAATTCGATGGTTCGCCCTTGGTTTGTTAAATCTCGCCATTGAGTGATTGAATCATGGTCGTCACTGCTGAGTAATGTCGTTGTAAGGTTTGTAAATTGCAACGATTGCACACTTCCGCTATTTCCTCGCAGCAAACGATGCTCTTCGCCCGTCGAAACATTCCACAGGCGAATACTTTGATCGTGACCGCCGGTCGCCAAGATCTTACCATCTGAACTGAACGCCGCAGTCAGGATTGCGTCGCTATGGCCTTTAAGTTTGTGAAGAATTCGCTTTTCCGTCAGACTCCAAAGGACACATGTGCCGTCTTCACCAAATGAGGATAGAGTCTTTGAATCGGGGCTGAACGCCACGCCATTCAATCGATTCTTATGTTCTTTGTAGTTGAAAGTCACCGCTCCGGATTTTGCGTCGACGATCTGAACTTGGTGACGATCATCGGGTGGAAAACCTCCTTCGATATACACTCGATCACTCGGTGTCCAAGCGAAGTACTGCAAGTCCGGACTCAACTGACCCTTCGGTCGGTACAAGTGATGTGCCAACGGACCGGTGATCGATAGTAACTTCTTTCCGGATGCAAGATCCCATTCTTCAACAAAAAACTTCTGGTCGGCAGCCTTTGAGTATGGCTTTGTAATACTGAACTCTGTTGTAAACGGCTTAACCCAGCTGACGACGGTCAGTCGCTCATCCGATTTTGAAAAACCGATGAAAACTGGCATGCTGATGAACGGGCCAAGTTTTCGATTCAACTCTCCCGACGATACGTCCCACAGCCATATCCAACCCTTGCCAGCTTCTTCTCCCGCAACGGCGATTGTTTTTCCCAAGGGATCGAAAACGGGCGGCGTTAACAATTCCTGATGCGAGTTCAATGCGTGTAGCGTCGCCCTGGTAGAACGATCCAGTAATGTGATTGTTCCGACTCTATCCGCCAGTGCAAGAACACGGTCGTCCGGGCTGATCGCAACACTAGCGATATTATGCGTTTGGAACGCAAAGGATTCTTGTGTTTCAATTGGTGGATTGCATAACGAGTTCAAGTAATGCCATTCAATCGAACGGCGCGACGGACTGGTAGCAAGCAATATTTTCTGAGTACGTCCAACATCGGATGCATCCCACGCCATCGAAGCGAGTCGAATCTGATTGCGATACAACGATGCATCCAATTCGTCCGCTCGCTGTTGCTCTTTCTGTTGCGCTAGCTGAGCGGCCAGCATTCGATTCGTTACGGCGGCAAAGCCAACGATTGTCGCTAACAGTAGTGATACAGATAGGAGAGCTACGCCGGGTTGACGATGCGCCCATCGCGATAGGTGTCCCCATTTATTTGTCGTCAATGCTACCGGTGCATAACCGGCTAAGTATCGTCGAAGGTCTGCCGCCAACTCATCGGCAGATGAATAGCGGTTCTGAGGGAGTTTTTCCAAACATTTCAGACAGATGGCTTCCAAGTCGCCTGGGATGGATGGCCGAAGCTGGCGGGGTTTGGGTGGCGATTCATTTCGAACTTTCAGGAAGACTGATAATTTGCTGCTATCGGAAAACGGTGGGCGGCCAGTTAACAGTTCGTACAGAATTGCACCGAGCGAATAAATGTCGGAACTCGCACTGATCTTCGCCCCGTCGATTCCGGTTTGTTCCGGAGCCATGTACTGCAGCGTGCCCGAGAGATGGTTATTTTGTACAACGCTGTCTGTATCGAGATGCCGTGCCAATCCAAAATCGGAAATCTTGGGCTGGAAATCAGTCAGTTTGCATTTCTGTTCTGGCGATGCAGTGGGCGAATTGGGGCGCAACAGAATATTGGCAGGCTTGAGATCGCAATGAATGACTTGGCAAATGTGGGCATAGTGAATCGCGTCAGCCAACCAAGCAACCATGGTCGCAGACTCGCGTGGATCTTGTGGCCGAGATTGAATGAAATTGGCAAGCGTTCCGCCTTCGACAAGTTCCTGCGTGAAAAAGACTCGACAATCGGATCTGTTGACTGAGTGAATCTGGACGATGTTGGGATGTGTTAGGCGGGCAATGGACTGCGCTTCTTTGAACTGTTCGTCCGTTGAGACTTCATCGGATGAAACGGACTCCGCGAGCAGTTTGATGGCGACATATCGTTGTAGGGTATGCTCCCAAGCTTTATAGACCGTGCCAAACGTGCCACGGCCAAGTTCGCTGTCGATGCGAAAGCCATCGAATTCTGGTTCCGATGTTTGATGATTAAGCTCTGTTTCTAGATCAGTCCAATCCAAGCCGGAATGAACCTCAAACTGCAACTGCAATTCTTTCGCAAGGCTTGGGAATCGTTGAACATATTCTTCATAGGT
>JBEBHM010000737.1:0-4310 GCA_040080875.1 Pirellula sp. | reverse complement strand
ATTTTATGGTAGACGGCAGGCAACAACTCAAGCCGCAAACGCGAAAGTAAAAGGTATGATCTTTCTGCTCGACACGGATCAATTGATATTTATGGTCCGAGGGCTAAAAACCGGACGACGAGTTGCACAACGGAAAAAAGCTCTCAAAATTGTTGGTCATTGCCAGCGACATCAGGCATCCGGTGGTTCCGTTGGACTTTCCGCTGTAACTCTATCCGAGTTGGAGTCTGGGGCTCACAATAGAGAGCGATACACGGATGAGATCGCTGCAGTTCGCAAAGTATTAACGCCTTTCGAAATCTATGATTACGACGGCGTACAATGCCCCCTGCACTACGGTCGAATCCGATACGAGCTTGCCGCCAAAGGGGTCATGATAGGCGCGATGGATTTGCTGATTGCGGCTCATGCACTCGCGCTCGATGCTACGCTCGTATCGAACAACATGTCCCACTTCGGTCGCGTGACGGGACTGAAAGTTGTCAACTGGCAAACGGAATCGTGATGGCACTAACAAGGAGCGTGTTGATCTCACCCGACCGCGATTGCTTACTATTCTGCGAACCGCCATCCTCGCAATCGATAGGCATAGAGTCCAAGTAGGCAGGACAAGTATGTTCCGCTGGGGGCTATTGCATACTCGCCTGGAATCCAAGGCATCTGCTGGAGCGAGATTCCCAAAACAAATAGCATGCAAGATGCGGTGAGCCCCCAAAACCAAACATGTTTTCGCCGACTCATGGATATCCATAATCCGAACAATCCAAGACCAGCAATGAGCACAAAGTGAATGCCAACGATAAAGAAAGCACTTGCTCTATTGCGTGGAGGGAAATACCAATGGCTCAGGGGAATCCAGCGAAGGATAGAAAACAGAATAGCGCAAACCACAGTCAAAAGAAAAATGTCTCGCAAGTCGACTCGCGTTTGATGTTCGGGATCGACGATGCGCTGGCTTTGCAATTTGGATTCAATCTGACAAAATCGAACTTTGAGCCAGCGAAGTGGTAAGAGCAAGCTGGTAAAAACAAACGTTGCGACAGCAATCGTCGGCAAAAGGACGGATTCCACGCTTGGGGCTCGTTCGTCAGCTACCCACCAAGCAGTTAAGCCAATTGAGAGTCCAAACGTCAGCAACAACGGAATGACGCGAACCGAAAAGCGTTTTTGCCCGATCGACAACCAAACGCACGTCATGAACATCGAGCCTATCAATGCCCCTATTCCAAACATGAACAAGTAGTTACCAAATCTGAAATTGACATCATGATAGGAGCAGTAGGTCAAGTAGGCCATGAAGACGCCCACGCAAACCGTGGAATCCACCCAAGCATAGGGATGAACCGTTGCGAAGAAACGCACCCACAAGACGCTCCAAATTACAAAGGCAATGGCAACACCCATTCTTGACCAACGAACGGGTGCATACGGATCGATTGTTCGAAGCAGCTTTCCATTCCTGACATCGACGATCAAAACACGATGAACCGTAGTTGCTATCGCCAGTTCGTTTGGGTCTTTGAGAACTTTCGCCCGACTGGCGTTTCGATCCAATTTGAACCTAGCCAATTCTGAGCCTGTCATCGCATCCAAGACTAAACAGGTACGCTCAAGCTCGAACCGACTGTACTCGCTAAAGGCAATGAGCCTATTGTTTCGGACGTCGCGTTCGACCAATTCAAATTGAGGCGGAATCGGTAGTTTGCGACCGGTGAAGACATCGAGCGTGGCCGAGACGGAACGAAGAAATAGAAAACTACTACCGGGGTAGCGAGTCTGTATATAGGTTAACGGCAGAGGAAGAGAGGGATCAGGTGCAAACGTTGTTGTAGAGACAATCATTCCGTCGGTCGCATTTCTAACTTCAATTGTCATACCCCCCGGCAATAGACTAGCGATATGGAACTTGCCCTCCTCCTGAAAGGGGTACGAGTCGATTGCTGGCCAGTTCGCTAGGATCTTCAACTCGCCCTCGTTTGCTACTTCAACTAGCACACAATTGAGCGGCGTCGGCATGTCTACCAAAAGTACGCGATTGGCTGGAAGCAACCGAGCAATCGGGACCGCACTCGCCCAACCTGGGAGTGCTAATGAGTCCAACTTTTCCCCCGTAACGGAGTCGTACGATTCCAGGTGACCACTCCGTGCGTAAAGGACACATTTGCCCATCGCAACTACTTTTCCGCGTAGCGCTTGGTGATCTCCACCATCCAATGGGATCACTTGCGTTGGCAGAGGATGATCATCGAAGAAGGGGATTCTATTCACAACGAGCCCATTTTCATCATCAGTCAAGCTTATCATCCAGAATCCTGTTCCATCCCATTCGGCTCTTAAGTACTTTTCAAATGGGAAAGAGCCAGAAGTTGATTTTCCGGTCTTGATGTTGGTGCAATAGGTGTACTCCCGGCCTTTGTCTACGTTCCCCCAAATGCCCGAGCCGACTACTAGCTCGTCCTGTTCAAATTCAGTCGAAACGTATTCCATTGGAGCGATGTGAGCGCACCACATGGCCACCCATCCGATCGGAAAAATCGCGAGACTCAGCAACAAAGCCAACGCGATTGTCTTGAGTGAAGTATAGATAGTTTGCTCTCATATCATGGAATGACTCTTAACGTCAGCCCCCACGGGCCTCGGGCCGAATGGCGTTGAATCAATGTTAGCAGAAGCGCGCGAGCACTTCGGTGAATAGTCAAAATCCCAAAGTTTGCCGCATTCCCTACACCGGACGTCTTGCGCCGTGCCGCTTCAAGGAACCTTGGGCTTCAGGCAGGACAAGCCCAGAACAACTCCGCTGAGGAGCCATTTTGGTTCCTCGTATTCTAGCCACTAGCCTCGCGCACCAGTCGGACAAGCCGACAAGCCGACTGGGGGCGACACAAAAGATGTGGGTAATGAAGGCGACTGCTGCTCTTATTGTTTTGCGACCAGCGATCAGCCGACCAATTCTCGGATGGGACTGCCTTGGTCGAGGACCGGCATCGGGCGTTGCAGACTGTCTCTGAATGATGTCGAGTGGAAATCGATGCCCAAGTGGTGATATACCGTAGCTACAACGTCTTGCGGATCGAGCGGACGTTCAACCACTCGTTCGCCCCTCGCATCGGATCGACCGATCACTTGCCCCATCTTCATTCCGCCACATCCCATGAGCACACTGAACGTGTTACCCCAATGGTCTCGCCCAGCGCTCGAGTTCATTCGCGGAGTGCGACCAAATTCGCCCATGGCGACCACCAGCGTTTTCTCGTATAGCCCCCTGTCGATCAAGTCTTGGATCAATGCACCGATCGCCTTGTCGAGCGGCGGAATCAATTTCCTCGCTCCCTCTTCTGTTTTGAATTGGCCGGGCGAACCATGGTGGTCCCACGGGACGCAGTTTACGGTGACAAAGGTAATGCCTCGTTCCACCAGCCGACGCGCCAACAGTGCGCTTTGGCCAAACGTGTGTCGGCCATAAATGTCTCGCAACGAATCCGATTCGGCAGATATATGAAATGCGTCGCGAACTTTCTGACCCGTGAGCAAGTCCATCGCAGCCTGAGAGTGTGCGTCCATGTCCGCCATTCTTGAATCAGCACCGGCTCGCCATTGATCCAGTTGCGCAAGCAGATTGCGTCGATCCTCCATGCGTGACACCGAAAGACCGGGGAGCATCGCCAGATTCTGCACTGCATATTTCGCTTCGTTGGGATCCGAGTTGACGATAAACGGATTCATGCCGCCGCCCAAATAGGAAGCATAGTGAAACAAGTTGTCCGTTCCGCCTCGCAAGTTCGGAACCGCAACATAGGGTGGCAACCCCAAGCGATTCGGTCCGCGAAGTTTGGCCACCACCGAACCCATCGCTGGCCTTCGTTGGAGCTGATTGTCGGGAGCATTGAATGCTGGCCCCTCGAAACCAGTCAACATCCAATGATTGGCCTTGGTATGATCGCCGGTACCGTGATTGACTGTTCGCAATACTGCCAATTGATTCATAAGCTTGGCTTGATTGGGCATCAGCTCGCCAAAATGAACTCCAGGAACCGACGTTTCAATCGCTCCAAAGGGACCTCGGTATTCAGAGGGAGCTAGCGGTTTCGGATCCCAAGTTTCCATGTGTCCCGGGCCGCCGCTTAGCCAAATGAGGATGACGCTTTTTTCTGAGTCCTTGGACGACGTTGCCCCATGGGCGCGTATCCTCATGAGATCGGGCAATGTTAGCCCACCAATTCCCAAAGCGCCGGCCTGTACAAAACTTCGTCGCGAAACGATTGCATCCGCGCGGGTTCCGAAATCTAATGGCATCGCGATATTCCTTGTTG
>JBEBHM010000736.1:0-4319 GCA_040080875.1 Pirellula sp. | reverse complement strand
CAAGAATGATGAAACTGCATGGTCATCATGGTCGTCCCAGAACCCTCGCGAAGCCAAATCCGAAGCCCTACTTCGAATTCCAGATTGATCGATTCCCCATGCGGCAAATCGACGGGATCACCTTCTTTTCCCCAATTCACGAAAGGCATGGTGTCAGGAGCCGGCACCCAACACGGCAATCCCCGCTTAGCAAGTTGTCGGTGCGACTTTAAAAGCGGGTGCCTTGCCAATGCAGCTGGCAACGCTGACTCAAAGGCTGCTCGATTGACCATGCCCGTAAAAGTCATTTGCACGATGAACGCCATCGGGTAGTCCGGGCGATCATCCGCGATAAACAGCGACTCAATCGGGCTGAAATACAGTGGAAACAAACGCTTGGCACGCAATGTCGGCTGAGGTGTCGGCAGATTTGTATCGACTGACATTAACTGTTCGCCTTAACGGCAGAATCCGGATCTGGTTGTTCAAGAATCGAGGGAAGACGGGTCGAAGCGGTTTATTCTAATAGATTTTGTAAGTTTCCCAAAGATCCTGTTCGAATCGTGGATTAAAGCGGCTGGGCCTTTGCCGACATCGGCAAAAGCGACGCGTCCATCACATGTGTAAATTTGACAGGAAAATTGATGACAGAAAAATGATCCTGTCAAGAATCTGAGTTTCAAAAGTGCGTTAACAAAGGATCTTCCAACGACATCGAGTCGGCAGGGAAGACGTAGACAGACAAAGAGATGGATGGAATGATGGTGCCCAGCGCCATTTGAACGGCTGCGTCGCGTATGTCGGCTCTCGTGGAAATGAGCAGGCCAGTGAACATCGTTGCTCGACCCGTTGGGCAGATGCGTTTTGAGCTCACAGTGCGGCTGCCCGTCGACCCGACTTGTTCTAAAAGTTTGACGTGAAAGCTCGCCGATATCTGCCAAACGCCTTACAACGATTTACGGTATCTTGAGGTTGTTCATGCAAAGCCATCAGAGCCGGAGGAAGGCAGGTAAACCACCGTAGCTCATCATAACCGCCCTCTAAAAAACCCCCATGTCTGGCATCTCCAAACGCCAGTCTAATGCCTCTCAGCATGGTGTAAAAAGAGCTCGGTAGATTGCCAAGCCCGCCGAGTGGGTCGCCCATCGCTGAGTCGAGTCCGACCGACCACAATACCAAATCCGGGCTAAAGTTCCTCATGATGGGAAGGACCTCTCCAATAAATCGCTCCATAATCGTTTCAGGCATCTGCTCCCCCTCAAATTCGACAGACACGATATTCGGCGCTATTGCCATCGGGTGAGCGTCAAAGCCCCAGTCTTTATCTGGCCGCGAGTATGGATACTCATTACCTGCCTGAATGTATCGGTCTTGAACAGCGTCATAGTGCCCGTCAATAAAGCGTTGTCTATTCTCATCGTAAGGGGAACGATACGAAATATCTATCAGGAGCGTGTTGGGCTGGTTGGCCAGAACATCTGCAGATCCATTGCCTCGATGGTGGTCGATATCAATAACGACGACCCTATTTGGATGACCTGGACGTCGCTGAAGGTTATGATCCCTTGCGTAGAGCGCTGCTAGAGCGGCATTTGAGAGGTAGCAGAAGCCCATCGCCAGATCGCGTTCGGCGTGGTGCCCGGGCGGCCAAACCAGCCCAAAAGCAGTATCCTCATTCGACTGCTCCAAAAGGATGTCAACTGTATCGTAAGCTGCTCCGACAGCGAGCCGGGCGGCATCCAAGGTGCCAGGAGTAATATCAGCTTCTTTACCAAAATCAGATATAAATGGATCCTCTCCAGCATTTGCAAAAGCCTTTGATCGTACGATGTTCTCCGCAAGGTTTCTAAGATATTGCTCATCGTGCCCACGCTCAAGGTCTTTCAGGTCAGGCATTCGGGACGAACTAACGAAGATGATCGGGTCAATCGCTCTACCATTGCCATCAACGATCGGTCCCAAAATCGTCGAGATCGCTTCTGGAAGGGTTCGACTCTGCAGCATTCTCGCCGCCTCAAGGCAGCCGATTGCCTTCCCGGGATAATCATACTGCTTCGAAGCATCAAACCTATCACGCGTCCCAAGGTGGCGATCACCGGATGAGTTTGAGTCAGAACGGAAGCATCGCTCATTTGTGACGATTGTTAAGGACATAAGAGTACAATTGGGGGTGAGCGTGCGTGCTATGTTTCTGCACGACTAAGATTAGCACAGATGGCAAGGCCGATGCACAGATGGAAAACCGAAGAGTTGGAAAAGGGACAGGTCTGGGGCAGGTCTCATTTTCGCAACACTATCCTGTGAATTTTCCTGTCAAGAATTTTCCTGTCCAATGCGTTCTAAGAAAGTATCTTGACCTTGCTCCGGTTTGACACGCCGGAGGGCCGACCCTTGAGTTCTAGCGTTTCGTTTGAGAAGACCGCCGACTGACTACTGCCATCGCAACAACCTATTTCGCAAAATTTGGATGCTTTGCATCACCGAACGATTCCAAGTAGGCAAGTAGATCCAATATCTCTTCTTTGGTGAAATTGTTTAACAATCCGCCTGGCATCGGCGAAATCGCCGAGAGCTTTCGCGACTCAATCTCCAATTTTTTGATCGTGATCGTTCCTGGCTCCAATGGCTGCGGACGGACGACGACTTGAATGTCGGTCTCTTCGACGATGCGACCGGAAACAACTCGGCCATCGTTCGTCGCGAAGACGGTATTCATGTACTGCTCCGATAAAACTTTCGATGGTTCCGTGGATGCTTCCAATATATCCTGCCGTTTGAATCGCGTCGCGACAGCGGTCAGGTCGGGCCCGATCGATCCGCCTTGATCGCCATAGCGATGACAGGCGATGCATTGGGCATCGTTAAAGATCTGTTTTCCACGCGAGAAATCCCTCCCTTTGCCGACCTGATCCAAGAGTGGCTGCAAATCGGCGGTTGTCCATTCCTTCACCATTTCGCGCGGTGGGCCTGCTGCAGGCTTTGGTTTGCTGGGTTGTGATGCAGTGTAGGCTGCCAGCACATCGCTGAGCGCGACGATTTCGTCGGGCGACATCGTAAACTTGGCCTCTTCATGAGCATGCGACATGAAATTGGCGAAGCTGGCACCGTTGTTGAAACTGATGCCTGCATCTTTAAACCACTCGACCACCTTCGCAGGATGCTCGGTGGATCTACCTTTGTTCCACCACATCAAATAGGATCTGCGAAGATCGACATCCCATCCTTCCTTTACATTCCGCAAGTGAACAGCGTAGGTAACCTGTTCCTCTTGAGTTGTCGCCGCCTTTAACAGCGAAACCGTTTTGGCAACCACGCCTGGTGCCTTCAGGGCGAGCAGAACTTGGCAAAGTTCGCGATTGACCAGCTCGCTCTTGGCGGGATACATCGGATCGACGTCCGCGATCAACTGTTTCGCTACTTCGCCGGTTGGAACCCCTTGCCGCGCGATCGAGACTTCCATCACACGCAATTTGTTAAGCGTCTGTTCTTCCGTCAGGGTAACGAACGGGATCGACGTCAACGCTTTCACAATTGCAGGCTGCGTATCGGTGGACCCCAATCGGGCCAGTGCCAGCAACGCTGTGAGTGCAGCTTGCGGACGCTTTTCATTCAACGCTCTGGCTTGCCATTGTGAAACGGGATTTCGTTCGATTGCCAAACGGGCCGCATAGCGAATATATCGGTCGGGGCTGCTTAGATGAGGCCAAGCGAACTCGACTGCCGCAGGATCCTCCTTCACATTGAACGATTCCAGCTTGTGACGCAGCATTCGCGCATCGGCTCCTGCCTGATTGCGCAAGTCGGTTGTGGCCAGCGGCCCGGAAGGATCGTTACCCGTGTAAGACACGCGAAACAAACCCGCTTGTGTGCCGCGACCGCCAATCGTGAAGTACATCGATCCGTCGCTGCCGATCACGAGGTCGGTCAGATTCAGCGGAGTCTTTCCGCTCTTGCCGCTGAGCGATTTGGGTGCGACGAAGTTTTCAAACGTGCCCGTGTAGCTCGCTCCATCCGGAGTCAAGTGGACAGCCATCAGACGACCATAGGTCCAATCGCAAATGTAAAACGCCTTTTGATACTTCGCAGGAAACTTTGCACCCGAGCCAAAGACCACGCCGGTTGGACATCCGATGCCGATCGTTGTCGTGTGCGGCAAACCGTCGGAATAATGTTCAGGCCATTTCGCACTCCCTTCGCGGAACCCATTGTCACCTCCGCGGACACTGTGAAAAACGTGCGTCGGACGGTACCAAGGGTTTCCCCAGTCCCATTCCATATCGCTGTCAAAGCCGAAAAGTTCGCCGTCGGCATTGAAAGCAATGTCATAAGTATTGCGCTCG
>JBEBHM010000735.1:0-4320 GCA_040080875.1 Pirellula sp. | reverse complement strand
GGGCGTTACCGCAAACGCTCGGCTCGTACAAGCGAAGGCAGCGTTGCGCGATCGCCTGACCAATTTCGGGCTGGGCTCCAACGTGGATTCAATTCGAACGGGAAATTGCGTCACAGGATCAGCCCAAAGTGTCATCGGCGTGCCGGAAATTTCAAAGCGCACGCCGACGACCGTGCGGCCATCGAGTTGCTTCTCGCCAAGCGAAATGACCTTGGCGTTCGGATCGGTTGTTGCGGCTCGCAACATCTGGCGAGTCCCCTCAAACCAATTTCCCTCCTGCATTCCATTCTGCATGTCATCGGGAAGATTTTTCAGGTTGAACACGGTGGCTCGCTTGGCCTTAGAATCAAGACCGATTCTCTTGCGGGCAGCCCAGTCGGAAATGTTGATGTAGCCATCGTATTCCTCTCGCATATGAGTGGGTTCAAGATAAAACCCCTTCATCTTGAGCGGCGGTTTGCCGTCAACAGTCACGATCGTATCATAGCGAGCTGTTTTCGCCGTCATGAACCTTTCGAGGAGCACGTCCAACGCAAGTACCGGCGTGCTACCCGACGTAAGCAACCAGACCATGCCAGCGAGAAACAACGTCGCGGCAATACCGTGGGGAATTTTGTATTTCATGAGAGTGTGTCCTATGGCTTGAAGTGTGACATGCCTGGATCGCAGTGTGGATCGGCTTTCAAACGCATCTAAAACGCGCAGCCTCACGTCCTGGCGTTGTTCGACGCTCAAGGTCGAATCAACCGGCACTTGATCGAATAGTTTTTCCCAGTCGTAATGTGGGTCGTCATGCATTTTCGTAATCTCCCTGCGGCGAATCTGTGGCGGATCGCCGATGTTCGCTGCGGTCGCGGAAGCGGTCGCGGAGGCGATCGAGGGCGCGGCTCAACGCAACTCGAATCGTGCCTACTTTCAGTTCCAGGACATCGGCAATTTGTTCGTGTTTCAGGCCACCGAAGAATCGTAACGAGATGATCGATTGCTCGCGGTCGGTCAGACTGCCCAAAGCTTCGTACACTTCGTGCCAATCGATTGGCGACGCGTCCTCCAACAATGGTGCGCTCACGCTGGCATGGATCCTCCCCATATGCGCCGCTGCTTCGAGCAACTCGCGACGGCGAATCGATTGCCGCAGTTGGGCATTGATCTCGTTGGTTGCGATACGAAATAGCCATCGACGAAAGTCCTCGACGCACAGACCTGGAAAATCTCGAATCCCTTGAGCCACCTTGAGAAAAACTTCGGACGCGACGTCTTCCGCGATGGCGCGCACCACTAGACGGCGCATGCAATACGCGAAAATGAGAGGATAGAAGTGATCAAATAGCTCGCCGAACGCGACACGATCGGTACGAGCCGACTTGACCAAGTCATCCTCCGGGTCGATCCGGTCTTTCTGATGGCTGTTGGTCATTCTGTAAGTATCAATGCGCGAGATACCAAAGTGTTACAGAAAGATGATAGCAATATTGCCGGAAGCCTATCTGTGAATCGACGGACACGCTGTCAATGAAAACAAATGTGCAAACGAACCGCCAACAGCTAGAATAGAATAACTTGTGCGACATTCGTTGCAGCTGCGAACGAGCAAACTGGCGTCGAAGGTCACTTTCGCGAAAATCGAGTTTAGGAAAAGAGCGATATGGCAATGCCGTTTCCAGGAATGGACCCGTATTTGGAACATCCCATACTTTGGACGGGTGTGCATAGCCGTTTGATTAATGTGATTGCACAACAGATTGCACCAATCCTTCGTCCTCGCTACGTCGCGTCGATCGAGGAACGGGTCATGATTGACATTCCACAATCGCAGCGAATTCCAGACGTTTGGATTCAAAAGATTTCCAATGCCCCATTTGGAACGCAAGCGACCGTCGCACTGGAGGAACCGGTGGTCATGGAGATTTCGATGGATCCCATCCATGAACCCTACATAGAAATACTGGACCGGTATCAGGATCTCAAAGTTGTTACCGTGATCGAGCTTGTCAGTCCAATTAACAAGGCTGCAGGTCCAGGTCGGGATGAGTATATGCGGAAGCGAGACGCAACGCTGCGCAGTTCGACGCATTTGGTGGAAATCGATTTGCTTCGTCGCGGGTCGCGGGTAATCGAATTCACGCCGGATCAACTCGACGCGATCGGTCCCTTTGACTACCTGATCACAGTGAACCGCTTTCAGCCCGGACGCACACAGCACGAAATCATTCCAAGACAAATCCGCAATCGTCTCCCAAACTTTGGCATCCCGCTGATGTCGCCCGATCCAGACGTCCCGCTGGATCTCCAAGCCGCGCTCGATCGAGTCTACCAAGACGGGAGCTATATGCTTCGCATCCACTACGAACGACCGTGTGCTCCCGAGTTATCCGCAGAGGATCAAGCCTGGGTCGGGGAATGCTGGTCGAAATATACGCAACAGCACCCTGAGCTATTTTCTTAGCGGAGTTAACATTGACGGTCTGCGAACCAATCTTAACGCTTCGCGAAACCAAGAAACTTAACTCTCCGAGGAGTAAATAATTCTATGCGATTTGGCATCGCGCACCTGCTTGTGCTAATGGCTATGGTTGCGATAGTAGGTGCGTTCGTGCGCGAGTTTCCGATCGTTATATTATTCCCTCCCGTGTTCTATGGGTCGATGTTTGCATCTCGCGCGGCTCGGCGGTTCGATGCGAGTATCGATCGAACCATGATTATTGGAGGACTCAGCACATGCCTAACCACATTGGCCTTTTCGTTCCCATTCTTCATGAACGCCGTACATTCAAGAAAAAAAACCTTGTCAGGGGCAGATATTCTTTTTTCCATTTTTCTGATTGCGTTTGTTGCCACGCTACTGGGAATGTTGATTGGCCTTTTTTGGGATATCGTCCATCTCTTCACGACTCATTCAAAGACAGATTTTCGGTCCGGAGAAATCGACGCCGACTCGATCGAATACTGAACAAAGCCCAGTTTGATGGCTGCACGATGTTTTAGGATTTCGATTTGACGCCATACGTTCCGCCGGTTTCCGGCGTGGGTAGTCGTGGTTTTGAACTCTCAGGTCGGTCTTCGCAAAACCAAATATTGTTGGCAAATCGAAAGCTCTCGGGATCAGTGCCTGAGCCGACATTGATTTCGACTTGAACCTGTGAGCGGCGGAAGCTGATCTTGTTTCCCTGGATCGTCACGTTGCGACATGAAGCAAATCCTTCGGCCGTGGTTTCTTGGAGGATACGAAAAATCCATTTCTCGGGATACAGGATCGTATTGCCGGTGAATTCGGCCCCGTCAGTGGCGCTAAAGCCTGGTTTTCCGACAAAGCGACATTGTGTACCAAAGAATCGTGACAGCCTACCATGTCGATGCCTTGTCCGCCCCAACCGGAGATCGTGCATTTTCGAATTACCAACTTGTCGAGGCCCGAACACTTGACAGGTTTGGCGCTCTAGGACGCTTAGGGCGCCAAACCTATTGCGACCCCCCCGGGGCAAGCCCGGCCCGTCGCTTCGCACTGAGCGTTCTCGGGCCTTGTGCCCGCCAAACGCAACAGGTTTGGTGCCCTAGGGCGTCAATCTCTATCCAGCCATAAGTCTCACCTCGTACAATAACCATCTCGCATTAACTGAATATTTGTTCCCACACCTGCAGAACTTCCCTAATGAACAAATCCATGTCCATCTTTCGCTGCGTCGGTATTGCGAACTTTTGTTTTGCTGTTTTCATTGCCGTGGCTATGCCCACAGTCGCTAGTGAACGGCCGAACATCGTACTCCTTATGGGAGACGACCATGGATGGGATGAGACAGGTTACAACGGCCATCCGTATCTGAAAACACCGGTCCTCGATGAAATGGCTGCAACGGGATTGCGACTCGATCGATTTTATTCGGCGGGGTCGAGTTGTTCTCCTACGCGTGGCAGTGTGATCACGGGGCGGCATCCGAATCGGTACGGGACGTTTACGCCGGGATGTTCGCTTCGTCCTGAGGAAGTAAGTGTCGCCAAAATTATGAAAGAAGCGGGTTACGCGTGTGGCCACTTTGGCAAATGGCATCTTGGGCCAGTGAAATCTGCCTCGCTCACCAATCCGGGACGAATGGGCTTTGATGAATGGTTGTCGCACGATAATTTCTTCGAACTCAATCCATATTTCTCACGCAACGGCGGACCGCCTGAAACGTTTCCCGGCGAAAGCTCTGAAATTATCGTCAACGAGGCGATTCGATTCGTGGATCGCGCCGTTGCATCCAAGCGTCCGTTTTTCATCGTCATTTGGTTTGGATCTCCACACGAACCATACAGTGGCCTGGAAAAAGACTTGGCTCACTA
>JBEBHM010000100.1:0-16180 GCA_040080875.1 Pirellula sp. | reverse complement strand
TCGACTCTTGGAGTTTCCGCAATACACGCGGCCCGCCGAGTTTCGTGGGCACGTCGTACCGGAGGTACTCGTCAGTGGTGACCATGGACGCATCGCCCGCTGGAGAGCCGAACAAGCGTACAAACAAACGCAGCTCAAGCGAAGCGATTTGCTCAATGGAAATACCGAGTCAACGGATTAACCGATTTCGAATTGTCTCATCAAATCATCGATCCGATCGGCCAACATGAGCAGTTCCTTGCCCGTGGCTTTGAATTGTTCGGCGTTATTTGATGAGTCGTTGGCGACACGATCCACTTCGCGAAGCGACAGCGAGATTTTGTCCGATGCGGAAGTCGATTCCCGAACGTGCATCGCCACTTGCGTCGCCGAGTTGGACGAGCCTGCAATGTCTTCCGACATGCGCTGCGTTGTGGTGGATTGTTGATTGATGGCCGCAGCAATGCGCACCGTTGTTTGGCTCATACCGGAAATCTTGCTATTGATCTCATGTATGGAACGGACTGCATCTTTCGTTGCCGATTGAACCGATTCGATCGAACATTGGATGTCGGCAGTTGCGGCTGCGGTCTGGGTAGCCAAGTTCTTTACTTCGGATGCGACAACAGCAAAGCCACGTCCAGATTCACCTGCTCTGGCTGCCTCGATCGTGGCATTTAACGCGAGCAGGTTCGTTTGTTCTGCTAAATCGTTAATGAGACTGACAACGGCTCCGATTGAGTTAGCCGCATCCACAAGCGAGTTTATTTTCGCGGTTGTGGCTTCTGCAAGTTCTCGCGTCAAATTGACGTCGTCTGTGTACGCTTGTGTTACTTCCGAAATCGACGCAATCGAGGCAGTCATTTCCTGAATCGCATTGTGGACCGAATCGACTCGGCTGGTCATATCCGAGGAAGTCTCCCGAACGGTTGACATGGATACAGTGAGATCGTTCGCGACAAGTTGGACTTTTGCAGATTCCTCGGTGGTTAGATGGACACCGTGTGTTAGCGTCGCGGCAGATTCGGTCACTTGCGCGGCAGCCGAGGCCAACTGATGATTGGCTTCGCTCAATTTCCTGATCATGTTGCAAATCTTATCCCCGGCCCCGTTGAACGCGTTGGCGATTTTGCCCAATTCGTCAACGCGGTTCAATTTCATCCGAATGTTCAATCGCCCATCTCCAAACTTGGACATGGAATCCGCCAATTGTTCCAGAGGGAAAGTAATGGAACGTGTGCATAGACGCGCTGCGAACACAGAAATAACCAAACTGCCCAGAGCGAAACACGAGATCAATAGGTTGGTACGGGTTTGCAATGGGCCGACTTGTGATGCGGCATTGTCCACCACGGCATCTCCCTCCGCTTCCACTTCGTCCACGAATTCAAGCAACTGTGTCATCGTTGCCGAAAAGCCACGCAGGACTACCGAATTCGTTTCGGATACGTTGATGAACGACGAAGCTATCGTTTCAAACGATGTGAGAGTTGTATTCAACTGTGTTATGTCTTTTTGCAGCGACGCAAAGCCGGGTGATGCTTGGAAATTCTCAACATTGCGAGCAAGTTCGATTCCAACCTGCTTGGCCTCGCTGAATTGCGTTTTCAACGATCGAACAGTTTCATCGTGCGCACCGTGGGATGGACATAGGGCAAGTTTCTCTATTTCCAAAACAGCGTTTGCTAGTCCGAGCGATTCGAGCAACGCATCGCGTTGTTCGGTAGTGGTATTCTTGGAATCGGACCCAATCGTGGCAACTCGTTGGGTTAGTTGCCGGCGATGGGATGCGAGCGAACTAGCGCACAACCTTGCGGACTGTCCACTTGCCTGTAGCGTTTCATTTACTTTAAGCAACGTGGCGAGCTTGCCTTCGTAGTCTCCTAAGAGCGCTGCAAGCTCATCCAATTTTTCCTTAGGCGTGATCCCGGCACTCCGGATGGTAGAAATGCATTCCTCAATTTCACCCTTCTTTTCCCCAATGAAGGCTAAGTTCGTTTGGAACTCTTCGCCGTCCAAGAGTCGACGAACGGCAAGCGCTTGCGCATTGATGTGAATGACTGCTTCCATGGTGGAATCTGCGGTATTCCATGCAGGTCCAGATATAAAGCTCAGAGATTCCCCAATCCGCCTCACACCATACAGTCCCGAAATCGCACCACCGATCAGGAGGCATACGACCAAACCAAATCCGAAACAAATGCGTCGCCCGACGCTTTTCCTTACATAATTAGACAACATCGACCACCCCCGGCCTGAACGAAAGCATTTTGACGGATCGAGTTTCCGTCCTTCTTTCGAAATTAAAGACGTGACCCGATAGCGTACAATACACCCGAAAACGTGCATCGCCACAAATCAAGTTCAATCATTTCGAGAATCCCGAAATATCAATTCGTTAGCACTGCTTCTTCCGATACAGGTATTTGCTTTGAATCGAATGAATTTGGGAAAGCAAGGTAGATTTGACCGCCGAACGACTCCTAGCGTCGTAATAGATGTCAACTTGAAGTCATGTTTTCGGTAGCTCTCTACGATAAACAGGATCGATTAGTGGACTTATTCGATGCCGAACGTGGCAAACATTTCTAGTTACGACGATTGGAGCAGCGGATGGCGGTCGTTAACCGAAAGATGCGAACCAACTTGCGCATTGCGGTACTCACGATGGGATCGGTAATTGGCCCGACTGCGTTGGCGCAGGAACCTAGCGAGATCGATTCCAACTTGGACTCGGAAGGAATGGTTGTTGACCCAACCAAAAAACCTGAGCTTGCATTACCAAAACTGAGGGACAAGGCCTCGGTGACGCCGGAGAATTCGCTCCCAAAACAGTCCCAGCCTAATCGCGATTCGATGAAGCAAAGCAAAGTTCGCGCGGTTCGAACCTCGGCTCAATCGGTTCCTGGACATCCCAGTCGAAATCTTGACATACCTAGTACGGTTGAGGAAGCCAACGAGACGCAATGCGATGAACTAGCCGAACCGACAAAGCCTCTCTTTTGGGTGTTTCCGCGAGAACTTCGCGGCGGTGGCTTGACCTTTGAATGCGTGTATACCGGCGAGACCTTTACGAAAGCCAAGGGTGGGCTGAATTCGGGTCATCCCACCAACTATCGAAGCAACTTGGATGTCGTTGCCATTGCGGATACGGGTAAACTTGGCTGGTGGGATCGTGGTCGATTTTTCGTCTATGGGCAAAATCTAAGTGGTAGGCCTATTTCAACCGATGAAGTTGGAGATTTTCAGTTATTCAGCAACTTGGATTCGACCATTGGTCCAGGTCGGCGTCCCAACTTCACAGCCGTTTCTGAATACTGGTTTGAACAGTACTTTGCCGACGAAACGTTAAGTTTTCGAGTTGGCAAGCAAGATACGAATGCGATCTTTGCGTTGACCGATCTAGGGGGCGAGTTTGTTCACTCCTCGTATGGTGCTCCTCCCATCATTCCGATGCCGACGTTTCCTAGCAACGCTCTCGGATTGTCATGTTTCTACAAATTGGCTGAGACCACAACGCTCGGATTCGGAATCTACGATGGAACGTTGGCGGACGGGCCACAGGGAGTGCGATGGGGATTTGATACGTTAGGGCACAATGGTGCCTTTTCGATTTACCAAGCGGAGTTCAAGCCTCAGTTTGGATCGGAGGGTGAGTTTCCCATGACGATGCGAGTCGGTTTTTGGCGCCACGAAAACAAGGACGATTGGACGGAAATCACGCTCGATCCTAATCCGCGAACCTTTGGTCGCAACCATGGTTTCTTTATTACAGGGGACCAGATGATTTGGAAGGAAAACGGCGCAGAGGATGATCAAGGGCTGGGGGTCTTTGTTCAGTACTTTAGTTCCCCGTCGAATCGAAACGTGATCGATCAGTACCTGGGCGGTGGTCTCGTTTACAAAGGCTTGTTGGCGGGCCGTGACGAAGACTACGTTGGTCTTGGATTTGCCAAAGCCATCTTCAGCGATCCTTTCCGAGCGCAAGAAGCGGTCGTCAACAACGTCATCATCGAGCACTCCGAGACTGCGGTTGAGACATTCTACAAGTGGTTTGTACGAGATTCGTTTTCCGTGCAGCCGGACCTGCAATACATAGCCAGACCAAGCGGTCAACATCGCGATGCTTTGGTTGCCGGACTCCGATTCGAAGTCGTTTTTTAGCGGACTTGTCGATTCGTCGAACAGACAACCTCACGGGTGAATATCTCTATTTATCCGGCTGAGCCGATATTTTTCTACTCCGCGCGAACCATTCCTACCAAACCACCGAGAATATACGAAATCCGCTCAAAAAACCGTTGAGGCGGTTGGCGTATCGAGTACGCCGACAGTAATGTAGTGATTCATGAATCCTGCATCCCTTGACTTACGGTCGATTGCGAAATCCTTGCCGACGCTGTTCGTTTTAGCGGTCATGGCAACCGGCTGGTTTGTCGTTCATCGAATCAATGAGCGCGGGCAGGCTACGCATGAAGCAGAGGGCGCCGGCGAAGATCCAATTTCCGATACGCTGACTCTTTCCATTGGCAAATTGGAAGCGGCTCGATTCGAGAGCGTGCCCGCACAGTCACATCCGATTCAGCATGTCCATACGGTTCCTGGCCGAATTCGCTATGACGAAGCCAAACATATTGATGTCAAAGCCCCGATGGATGGGATCCTCACGGAAGTTTTCGTGACGCCAGGTCAACAAGTAGAGACCGGTCATTTGCTAGCTGTTCTTCGCAGTCCGGAAATAGGTCAGGCACGAGCTGAGATTCTCAAGCGGCAGCAACAATGTGAAATCGCCCGCCTTCTTCTCCAACGAGAAACAACGCTCGCCAAGAACGTGGAATTGTTGATGTCCATGCTTGAGGAGGGCAAGTCGATGGAATCGATCGAGGCTTCGTTCAAGGACCGCGATTTAGGGAACTACCGACAGGAAATCCTCTCGACCTATTCCAAAATGCGCCTCTCGTCCGAACTCCTTGCGAGGATAGAACCGCTGGCGAACTCCGGTTCGGTTGCAGGGCGTGTTTTTCGCGAACGCGAGTCGGAGCGTCAAGTGTTCGAAACGGCCTTCCGAACCGCGCGAGATCAAGCGATGTTCTCCGCCAATCAATCCAAACTAAAAGCGGAAGCGGAACTTGCAGAAGCCGATCGACAATGCAACCTTGCTTGGCAGGCCGTGGAGAGCCTAGTGGGTTACAAAGAAGATCGCCAAACGGCAGACCTCTCTACCGAGGATGCACTTTCAAGACTTGAAGTACGCGCACCGATGACGGGCTCGGTCGAGTCCCGCAACTTTGCAAACAACGAGCGCGTTGCGAGAGGTAATTCGTTGATGGTGTTGGCTAACACCGACTCGCTCTATGTGTCAGCAAGTATTCGTGAAGGCGATTGGTCCGCTGTCGCATTACAGCCAGGAACCATCCTGTCGGTTGCCGTGCCCGCCCTTCAAGACCGCGTGTTTCCGGCAAGTATTCGTTACGTCGGTCGGGAGGTACAAGCCGACACGAATTCGATTCCGTTGGTGGCCGTCATTCAGAATGATGAAAGGCTTTTGCGCCCAGGTATGTTTGTGCGAGTCACAGTCCCCATTGGACCGCCTCGGCAAGCCCTTGCGATTAAGCCCGAATCGGTCATGCAGCACGAAAACAAATCGTTTGTATTCGTCGATAAGGCGAACGGTAACTTCCAACGCATCGATGTTTCGATTGGACAAGCATCGGAGGAATGGGTCGAGGTGACGCAAGGATTGTCACCCGGTCAGCTTGTTGTCACGAATGGCGCGTTTCTATTGAAGTCTGAGCTGCTATTGAGAGGCGGAGTGGAATAAAGACCGTGGAACTCCATCCACGTATCGCAATCGTCAGACATCATGCTTACCAAGATCATTGAACTATCGCTCATCAATCGCGGACTCGTCATCCTAATCACGCTGCTCATGGCGGGAGCTGGGCTCTACTCGGCAGTGAAATTGCCGATCGACGCAGTGCCGGATATGACCAACGTCCAAGTCCAAGTTGTGACGAGCGCAGGATCGTTGTCACCGGTCGAAGTCGAACGATACGTTACGTATCCTGTCGAGGCAACCATGGGCGGTTTGCCCAAAGTAGAAGAGCTCAGAAGCGTTTCCAAGTTCGGCATTTCCGTCGTCACCATTGTGTTTCAAGAAGGGACCGATATCTATCGCGCTCGGCAACTTGTGGCGGAGCGCTTGCCAGACGCGGCCAGCAAGATCCCGGCCGGTTACGGTTCACCGGGCGTGGGCCCGTTAACAACCGCGTTAGGTGAGATCTTGCAGTTCGAGGTTCGAAGCGAAAAGCACACTCCCATGGAGTTGCGGACGATGCTTGAGTGGGAGATCTCGCCTCGCCTTCGGCAAGTCAAAGGCGTCACCGAGATCAACACGCACGGCGGCTACTACAAAACCTATGAAGTACAACCTGACCCGGATCGAATGACGAGCTATGGCATCTCGATGGAACTTCTGTTTCAACGCTTGCAGAACAATAACTCCACGTCGGGAGGGGGCTACGTCATTCATCATGGAGAACAACGATTCCTGCGAGGTGTCTCGTTGCTCAAGAACGAGAAGGATATCGAGAATGTCGTAGTTCGACGCGAAAGAGATGGGTCAACAATTCTCGTCCGCGATATTGCTTCGGTTTGTATTGCCCCGATGACGAGGCAGGGGGCGGTGACTCGCGACGGACGCGGTGAGATCGTTACGGGACTGGTGATGATGCTCGTCGGTGAAAACTCGCGAGAAGTGGTTGCAGCAGCCAAAGAGAGACTCAGGGAAATTGAATCCACGCTCCCCAAAGGTGTTCGACTGGAAGTAACCTACGACCGAGCTGCGTTGATCGGTCGTACACTCAAAACAGTTCTAACGAATTTGACCGAAGGTGGCATGTTGGTGGTGATCGTGCTGCTCTTGATGCTTGGAAATCTTCGAGCCGGGATTATTGTGGCACTCGCGAGTCCACTGTCGATGCTGTTCGCGACCAACGTTATGCTTTCTGCAGGCGTGACCGCAAGCCTCATGAGTTTGGGAGCCATCGATTTCGGACTCATCGTTGACAGTTCGGTCATTATGGTTGAGAACTGTATTCGCAAGTTGTCTCATGACAATGGCGATACGAATCATGAAGACGTTATTCTCGACGCAGCCGTCGAAGTGCGTAAGCCGACTATGTTCGGAGAGCTGATCATCGCGGTGGTGTTTCTGCCCATTTTGATGTTGGAGGGGACGGAGGGCAAACTGTTCCGCCCGATGGCGCTAACGGTCTTGTTTGCGTTGGGCGGATCGTTAATCTTGTCGTTGACCTTCATGCCAGCCATGGCCTCACTCTTTCTGCCGAAGAAGATGGAAGAGAAAGATGTGCTGCCAGTGCGTATCGCGAAGTGGTTTTACGTTCCTCTCGTCTTGCGAGCCATCAAGCATCCATGGGTCACCGTTGCTACTGCCCTAACGATATTCGCGGTCAGCTTGCCCATGGCGCGTTACCTCGGTGCAGAGTTCATGCCGAGATTGGAGGAGGGCGATTTATTGGTGGAGGCCGTCCGACTTCCAAGTGCGACGTTGGAAGGTTCCATCGAGATGTCGACGCAGATCGAAAAGTTGCTCTTGTCCTTTCCGGAAGTGACGACTGTTTTTAGCAAGACAGGGCGACCGGAAATTGCAAACGATGTTATGGGAGTGCATCAAACGGATGTTTGGGTACTACTCCATCCAATTCATGATTGGCCGGAACCAAAGACTCGGGATGAGTTAATATCAGAGATGTCGGAGGTTCTCACGTCGAACGTGCCTGGTGTTGCGTTCGGCTTTACGCAACCAATCGAAATGCGTGTAGATGAATTGGTTGCCGGAGTGAAAGCCGATGTTGCCGTTTTGCTTTATGGTGATGACTTAGAAACACTCGGTTCGAAAGGCAAGGAAATCGAAGCGGTTCTTCGAACCATTCCCGGAGCAGTCGATGTCAAAGCAGACTACCAAGCCAACCTATCGACACTGACCATCGAAACGAAGCCTGAGGCTCTTGCTCAGTATGGAATCGATGCGCAAATCATTCTAGACGTCGTTTCCTCTTTAGGCGGGCATCCCGTGGGGCAGATTTTCGAAGGGAGAGCTCGATACCCCATCATGGTTCGTGTTCCTAGAATTTGGCGGGAGAAGCTGTCCTTGCTGGAACAAATTCCGGTAACGGATTCCGGTGGCCAAACGGTACCACTGAAGGAGTTAGCAAACATTCGACTGGAGGAAACGCCTCCGACCATCGAGCACGAAGGAAACCGGCGGCGTACTTTCATCTCAGCCAACGTTCGAGGACGGGATGTTGCCTCTTTTGTGACCGAAGCGCAGAGTGCGGTCGCAGAAAAAGTCTCCCTTCCTGTTGGGTACGAGATCCGTTGGGGTGGAGACTTCGAAAACCTGCAGTCGGCGAGTCTTCGATTGGCGATTATCACTCCCATCGTACTTGTCATCATCATGTTGCTGTTGCATACAAGCCTTGGCTCATTGAAACTGGCGTTCCTGATTTTCCTGGCGGTTCCGACGGCTGCCTCGGGTGGAATCATAGCGTTGTATCTGCGCGAGATGCCCTTTAGTATCTCGGCTGGGGTTGGTTTCATCGCATTGTTTGGTGTTTCCGT
The DNA here is from genome assembly GCA_040080875.1 of Pirellula sp. GTDB lineage: Bacteria > Planctomycetota > Planctomycetia > Pirellulales > Pirellulaceae > JBKCUI01. Next base: position 7,558 of record JBEBHM010000100.1, on the reverse strand, counting down.
TTTGAATGGCCTCGTATGGGTAAGTGCAGCCGAAACGCTTCGCAACACCGGCATGGACCTGGACGCGGTTTGCCGCGAAACGGCACTCATTCGATTGCGGCCGGTGTTGATGACGGCCCTGGTCGCGAGCCTCGGCTTTATGCCGATGGCGCTATCGACTGGAGACGGAGCCGAAATGCAACGTCCCCTTGCGACGGTGGTAATCGGAGGACTCATCAATTCGACGTTGCTGACATCACTCGTGATACCTAGCATTTATCCTTGGTTTGCTCGCGGGCTGCATCGAGTACCGCTTACGCATACTGTCGCACAATTCTCCGAATCGTGACCTCGCGTTGTTCACCATTTCCAGACGAAATGAATTATCGAGGAGATTGAGTGAATCAAGTGAAAAATCGTTGCGGCCAAGATCAACGTCTGAATTCGATGAATATTGTTAAGGGCATTTGAAGTGTTGATGAATTGGCTTGGTTGTCACTTGTGCGCCTGAACACGGGTCCTAGAATCGCAGCCTTGTCACTTGGGCAACTGCAATGTTCGCAATCGTAACATAGCAACGCTCGGGCGCAGCTTGTTGTTTCTTGTGATTCAACAAGACATTTAGCTTTCTCTTTTTCAGGGACACGTTATGCGAATGCTAGTGCAAAGGAAGTGGCGACGAGGATTTACGCTCGTCGAATTGCTGGTTGTAATCGCGATCATCGGAATACTCGTGGGATTGCTGTTGCCAGCCGTGCAAGCTGCGAGAGAAGCCGCTCGCCGCATGCAATGCGGAAATAACATGAAGCAAATCGGTTTGGCTTTCATGAATCACGAGTCGGCCTTCAAGTACTTGCCTAAGGGCCCTTACGACGGCGATCCAACTTTGCCCGGAATGGTCTACAATGAAGTGGCTCCTGCATATGAAAGCGGAACCACCTGCTGCAACGCAGCCCACCCAAATGGATGGAGTCATTGGTTCAAAATCTTGCCGTTCATCGAGCAAAGCAATGTTTACAGCAAAGCACGCTTTGATCTGCCACCATTGCTGACACGAACCTTCGACTACAACGGTGAAGATACCGTCGCTGCGTCGTTGATCTCAACCTACTACTGCCCGTCGCGCCGCCCCCCAACCGGCTACGGTGCGGCTCTTGCCGGACGATGCGACTACGCAGGAAGCGCTGGATTCTATCAAGGAGAAGCCCACGAAAACATGAATGATATTCCTGCGGCTCCATTGGGCATGTCACCTCGTCGCAACGAACGCACGCCTGAGAATTTCGGTAATTTTGGTGGCAGAAAAGGATATATCGTTTGGTCGGCGCAAGGAGCGAAACGAACGATTGGTGACGTCATCGATGGAACTTCGAACTCGATCATGGCCGCTGAAAAGAGCATTCCCGTTGGAAAGCAGAATGCAAACGGTGGCGACAACGAGCGATGGAACAACGCTGGTTGGGACGAGTGCGTCGTTCGCTGGCACTTTCCTCCGATGGGCGACACGGACAAACGGATCATTCGTGAAACTTCGACGGGCGGCAATGTTTGGCCTCGTTATTTTGGTTCGGCTCACACGGGTGGTCTGAACGCCGTTTTTGGCGACGGCTCCGTTCGATTTGCTGCCTTCAGCGTTGATCCACTGGTTTGGATGAGAAACTGTGTCATCGACGATGGCCAATTTTCTGAAACCATCGAGTGATCCTTATTCATGACATACTCAAGAGCGCTGACTTGTTGTCGATGAGTCGGTGCTCGTTTCCTCTATCCATTTCATTGGTCCAATATCATGAGAATCAATTCGTCTAACCGACTACTCGCGTGCGCCCCCTTCCTGGTAGCTGCGGTCGTGACACTATCATCGCTATCCGTTGGCTGTAGCCCAGCCGAATCCGTCTACCATGATGGCAACTTCACCGAGGAACAAAAAGTTGCCGCCAAAAAGGAATATGAATCGATCGACGATCAAGAAAGCCAAGGAAGCATCCATAAGAAAAAAGCCACCAAGCGGTAATCGCCCGTTTCTAATCTCGGAACTCATTTGACGTGCCCTAAATATGAACAGCCTCACAACAAACTCGATTTGGTTTATTGCCCTGACTCTATTTCTGTGCGTTGGTTGCGATTCCATATTGCAAAATTCGTTGGAGGTTCAGGATGCGTCCGCTGAGTCATCATCCGCTGAGTCATCCTCGGCTGGCGCCACGGTCCAAGAAGAGCCGCTTGTGCCAAGAGTCGAGTATGTAAATTGGAGCCAATTTCCGATAGGCACCTCGGTTATCTTGGTCCGCGAAACCAAGAGTGATGTCGATCAAGTCATCGTGACTACCACAACCCATTTGGCTGAGAAATCCGAAGCAAAGGTAGTTATCGAGACTCAAATCACGGTTGATCGCAACGGGAATCTGCTTAAGAATCCACCGATGCAATTGGAGTTTCCGGCCAGTTTTCGCTTGCCTCACAAAATGGAAGCAGAAAAATTCTCGCTTCCGGCGCCGAATGCCAAAGCAACCGGCGAAGAAACGGTCAAAGTGGAAGGCAAGGACTACAAGGCGACTGTCTATACATGGACCGGATCTTCCGAAGCAGGACCGACGACGAATACCATCTGGCTCTCGGACGACATTCCTGGTCGAGTCATCAAACAAGACATGGCATGTTCTGCTTTCAAGAGTCAGGAAAATCTCACGAAGGTCGAGGTTCCAAGTGAATGAACGCATCGATTCGCACGTACGGAAACTACTGAGTATTGCACTGCTGGCAATTGCTCTGCTGGCAATGGCCGCGTCGTTTGGTTGCAACCGAGGCGATGAACCGCAATCGGCAATTCGTCAATTGACCGTGGAGCAGAAGTCTGCGGCCATCAAGGAATATGAAGATGCGTGCAGTTGCGGCTGTGGCGTTGGATCGATTGTAGGCCCTTGACCAACCTTGGGTAGCAGCAACTGGTCTTGTGATGACTCGGACTGTCTTCTAAGCTCCCTCCACGATATGTCCTTTTCGAAATCGACGCGAAAAGCAGTCATTTATTCGTCAAGGAATTGCCCCCATGAAGGTTGCTTGTCTAGAAAGTTCCATCGGCACTTGTTTCGGCACCAACAGAGGACACCCGCATCATTGGGAACAGCACTGGTTTAAGCCAGGGTTGGACACTGCTTGAATATTGGCAACATAACATTCCGCGTCGTTGTTGTTTGCCTGTTCTCGGGCTGCGCTTCCCTATCTACTACGTCGCCCAATTCTTTCCCCGCGATTGACTCGGTTGATAAGCCAAAAGAACCCGATGTGGCTTTCATGGCTGGTTCAGCTCAAACAACCCCTGCGCCAAACGCTCCACAGACCGACGCGGAACAACCCACAATGATTTTGGCGAACTTGGAATCTCTGGGCGGCAAAGCTGTTGCTTTGGAAGCGACGGAACCGTTGCGAGAACAAGCGCCGGTCTGGGAACGGCTACTCGGAGATCAATCCAACTACTATTCCGGGGAATCGATTTTAGGGTTGGGAATCACTTTTGGCATGGGAGCCGCAGTGGCCAACACCAGCTTAGACGTTCAGTTGCAAAAGCATTTTCAAGCATCGGTGCGTGGAGCAGCCAGCGACGAGTGGTTTCATTTTTTGCACTCCAACAAAGAGTTGGGGAACGGATTGTACGTATTGCCAGTATTCGGAGCGGCTTGGGTTGCAAATGAGATGGTCGATGGCCCACCGATGTTTGAATCGGTCGGTCTTTGGGGTGAACGTTCCATGCGAGGATTCATACTGGGCGCGCCTCCCGTACTGCTTATGCAATCGGTGACAGGAGGTTCTCGGCCGAACGAAACAAACGACGGTTCGGAGTGGCATCCCTTTCGCGACAACAACGGAGTGAGTGGGCATGCATTCATGTCGTCGTTGCCCTTCATTACCGCTGCAAAAATGACGGACAATCCGTGGCATAAAACATTTTGGTACACTGCGTCTGCGATCGGTCCGATTTCGAGAGTCAATGACAATGCGCACTACCCATCGCAAATAGGAATCGGTTGGGCCATGGCCTATGTCGCAGCGTCCGCCGTTCAGCAAACCGACACGGGCCGTCGAGGCTGGCTGCTAGTGCCCGAATCATCACCAACGTCGAGTGGAGTGGCACTCCAATATCGCTGGTAAGAATCAATCGCTTGCTGTGCCGGCGCGGTGAATATCGTGGTAAGATAAGATCGCCCGACGTCGGATTGCTTACCGCATGTTTCGATTCGTAGTCTCTCTTTGCAGGTCCAAATGAACTCCCCTTCCAAGAAATCTCGTTCCACTGGCTCATTCGCTTTGTTTTTGTTTTTGTGGATGTTGGTGTTGTTGTCGGTGGCTCCCCAATCTGCGTGGAAACCCTGTTATGCCCAAGAAGCAAAAGCGGCGATTGGCGCCGACAAGGCCAATGCAGCTTCGAGCACGAGACGTCAACCGTTGCCACCAGTGAAGTACGAGTTGGGCGAGGATTCTAAGAAGCAGGTTGGAGTCCCCGAGGGAAGACTCGAGGGGCCGTTCTTGTTTCGCAGCAAAATCATCGAGAACACGGTTCGAAAATATTGGATTTCGATTCCTGCCCAATACGATCCTAGCCGGAGCGCTTGCGTATTGGTGTTCCAAGACGGAGCTCGCTCGATCAATCCCAATGGTGTTATTCGAGTTCCTCAAGTTCTCGACAATCTCATCGCCAAGAAAAAGATCCCGGTCACGATTGGCATCTACATTACGCCAGGTCAACGGGGTGATGAATTTCCAGATAGCATCGGACTTGGAAATCCCAACAACCGAGATATGGAATACGATGTGCTCGACGACAAATACACACGCATGCTCATCGATGAGATATTGCCCGAGGTTGGCAGCAAGTACAATCTGACCAAAGAAGCAGCAGGCCGAGTCATTGGCGGTTCGAGCAGCGGAGGCATTTGCGCGTTCACGGTCGCATGGCATCGCCCGGATGTGTTCCGCAACGTCGTCAGCTTCATCGGCAGCTTTACCAACATCCATGGCGGACACGTTTATCCACAATTAATACGTGAGTCGCCCGCCAAGCCGATTCGTATTTTTCTGCAGGACGGCAAAGACGATTTGAGAAGTCCCGCCAATCTCGAGCGAGATTGGCATCTTCAGAACCAAGCCATGGTGGCAGCGTTTGAGCAAAAGAAGTACGACATGGCGCACGTGTTTGGCGACGGTGCTCACTCGGACGATCATGGCGGTGCAATTCTGCCTGAAATGCTGCAATGGATCTGGAGGGACTATCCGGGAATTCAAGCTCAAAACGCGGAAGATTTGATTCGCCAAGCCCGAACTCGACGACCGATCGTATCCGACCCGTTCCCCGGTTTTGATCCCAAGTCGGAGATCACACCCGTCGGAACTTGGCGCTGGGAGACCAGTGGCAATCGAGCAAAATCGGTGCAGTCTCTTACGCTGTCCGGTCCGCGATCCAAACTGAGCGGCAACCTGTCGACGACCAGCGTAGTCAATGGCGAGGAAAGAACAACCAATGTGCCGATCGAGAACGTCGAGTTGATCGGCAACAAGATTTTGTTCGAACTAACGAGATCGTTTCGCGATCAGAAAATGACTTCGACGCACCAAGGAGTCATCTCAGCCGAATCAATCTCGGGATGGATACTTTCGGAACAAAACGGCTCCCCCCGCGACACGACTTGGCGAGCCAATCGAGTCGCAACAACGAACAATGTCAAGCAGTTCGGTCTGTTTGAAAGTGCCGGCGATGTTGGGGCAGTACTACATGCGGGTACGACTCGATTTGATAGTCAAAACCAAACGTATGAATTGACCGGTTCGGGCAAGAACATGTGGGCCAAGCAAGACGAGTTTCACATCGTCTGGAAGAAAATGAAGGGAGATTTTAGCGTGTCGGCTTCGGCCAAGTTGCTCGGGCAAGGAGTTGAGGCGCATCGCAAGTTGGGTTGCATGATTCGGAGCGCTTTGGAAACCGATTCGCCGTACGCTGACGCAACCGTGCATGGAGACGGAAGCGCTGCTTTGCAGTATCGGGTATCCAAGGGCGCCGATACGCTTCAAGTCAAATCGCTCGTGAAGTCTCCCGATGTTATCCAGTTGTCGCGTGTCGGCAACAAGATTGCGATGGCGTTAGGTAAGACCGGTGACCCGCTGTCCGAACCCCAGTCCATCGAGCTCAATTTAGGGGACGAAGTTTACGTGGGGTTGTTTGTCTGTTCGCATAACGCCGACGTTATCGAGAAAGCGATCTTCTCCAATGTTCGGGTCAGTCCATGATGAGCAAACGTCAATCATTGGTTTTCGAGATGTTGGGGCTTTCTCGAATCCTGCTGGCTTGCACCGCAGATGGTTAGGCTTCATGCTAAAACCGGTCGCCAGCCCCTCACCCAACGCTTTGAAATCGCGACTCAATTCAGAATTGGGGAAATCGCTAAATTATCGGAACGCTAGCTTAAGAATCCTTGTTCATAAAAACGGCCCTGGGTCGATGATCTATTGATAGCGATTGTTGTTTTGACTTCGTTGTTGATGGAATGACTTAATCATGCGTTCTCGCGAACTATTTCTCGTTACGATGATGACCCTGAGTTGTTGTCATACTCTGTTGGCACAAGAGGTCTATTTCTCGATGCCTTCGGAACCACCGTCTCAATACGTTTTCGCGCCATCGAACGAAACGACGTTCACGCTCGATGAACTCTCGGCGCGCCTCCAAGCCCTCGAAGCCAAAGAAAACACAACGGCAGCGGAGCTTAAGAAACTGGAAGATGCAAAAAAGCCAGTTCCCGAGAAACCGAAGTTTCCCAACGTTGCAATCGGCGGAGTTTTTCAAGCGGATGCAGTCAGTTTCAGTCAGCTTGATTCTAGCCGGCAGGCCTACGGATCGATTGAAAATGGTGCGGACTTTCGGCGTGCTAGACTGGGCGCAAAGGGGGCCGTTTCGGATCGCATGGATTACTTCATGCAAATGGACTTTGGTTTCTTTGGCCGCCCCACGTTTACCGACGTGTGGACAGACTTCAAAGATGTGGGGCCGCTTGGAACCGTTCGAGTCGGTCAATGGAAGCAGCCGTTCGGACTCGAAGTCGTCAGTAGCTTTCGATATACGACGTTCATGGAACGCTCCTCGACGTTTCAAGCATTTACGCCGTTCCGCCATATCGGAGTGGGATTCTATAATCATACGGACAATTTGGATTGGACATGGGCGGCATCCTATTTTCGTACTGGCCAAGATCAATTCGGTGGCTCGCTCAGCACCGACGGCGGAAATGGAGCGGCTGGTCGGTTGACGCATTTGCTTTGGCATGAAGGGCCTCAAGGGGAAGACTATTTTCACTTAGGAGCTGGTTATTTCCTCAGTGCACCACCCAACGATCGAGTCCGTTTTCGGAGTGTCCCTGAAATTTTTGTCGGTGAATTTGTTGTGCCAGCTGGCGCTCCGATCGGAACTAGTGGGCAACCGGTTCCATCTGTTGCGAACGGGACACCTTTCTTCGTTGACACCGGAACCGTTGGATCGGACCTAACGCAAACCATCGGCTTGGAGTCGCTTTGGGTCAGAGGCCCATTATCT
>JBEBHM010000734.1:0-4323 GCA_040080875.1 Pirellula sp. | reverse complement strand
AGGGCTGCCGTTTTGGACCTGGGCTCTGCATTCGACGGGGCTATCGATCGAATGCTGCAGATTCCAACTTCTCAAGCTAATGATCTCGACGCTTGGATTCCAAGAGACCCCTTGCAGGACTTAATCATGAATCGATTGATGATTTCCAAATACCTCAATCAGGACCTAACCGAAAACGAGGCCATCTCAAATTCTCTGCGTCACGTTGACGCTACGGGAAAGCCGCTACGGTACATTTCGATCGCTGATGCCATCGCAGCCAAGGTGGGATATACCAATTTCACGTACGACAGATTACTTCAGTTGGCAAAGAATTACATTGGACGGGAACTCAACGCCCCTCAGTTCGTTGGCCGCATTTACGAATCAAATCCGTCTGGTTTTCGTTCGTTCTTTCTTGTTCACTTGGAGAACATCGCAGAGGGGAAAAAACGCAATGAAGTGTCGAAGAATTTCAATTACTTGATATACGCTGTACAGCCTCCCCAAAAAAAGAGTATTTGGCATTCCATTGTTCAGAGATTGCTTGCCGATTCCGAGAGCCGTGTTCGGGTGAAAGCAGCATTAGAGGGGATCAAACAATTGGTTATGGACGACAAAGACGAACAACAACGTCTTGTCGCAATTACGGCAATACAATCATTATCGGACATGCCTTAGTTGCATCGGCTTCCAGCTTTATTTTGCCCCAACTCTTTTTACCCCTGCGAGCTCGTCTCTCGGTTGAATTCGGAAGAGTATGGAAAGTGGGTGCTGTGTCTAGCTTGCGAACCTTGGCTTCCTGCTAGACGAGCTGGCAGGGGAGCGATAAGATCTTAGGCTGGAAGCCTATGCGACTGGTAAGATTACTTTGATGGAATTCATGAATAAGCAAGCGCTGGTGACCGGCGGTACCAGCGGCATTGGTTTGGCGGTTACCAACAGCCTCATTGCACAAGGTTGTCGCGTGGTCGCAACTGGTCTGCACCAGCGAGAAATAGACTCGTTTCCAATTTCAAAGAGTGGGCGCGCCGTGCAACTCGACGTCACCAATGTGGACGCGATCGCGGATCTGATTGCTCAGCTTGATCACCTCGATCTGCTTGTGAACTGCGCCGGTACCATATTGCGGGATGGTAGGGAACATGAGCCTGAGGGATTTTGCGAAGTCGTGGACGTTAATCTGAACGGAGCGATGCGACTTTGCCTTGCCTGCAAACCGCTGTTGGTCGCTTCGAAAGGCTGTGTCGTGAATATTGCATCGCTTTATAGTTGGTTTGGAGCAAGACATGCGCCTGCGTATAGTGCCAGTAAGGGAGGAGTGGTACAACTCACCAAATCGCTTGCGGTAGCATGGGCGAACGACGGTGTGCGGGTGAATTCGGTTCTCCCCGGTTGGGTTGAAACAGCCATGACGGCTCCGGTACGTGAGAATCCAGAACGCAATCAAACCATTCTCGATCGAACACCATTAGGCCGATGGGGTAAGCCGACAGAAGTTGCAAATGCGGTGTTGTTTCTTGCGTCGGAACACGCAAGTTTTATCACCGGGGCGGTCTTGCCCGTCGACGGCGGATATTCCGCTGCTTAACCAAGTCTCTCATCCAGATCGATTCCTCCACGACGAAAAACCTTATGAGTACTGAACCAACGAAGAGCAACTGTTACCAGGTCGCTGACATGGTCGTCCAAGCGATTCCGGAGGATGAGCGATTGTGGGTTCCCCAAGCACCCAATGTGTGGTTCCGCCCCATGCTTTTTAATGTATCGAATGGGTATTGGGTCAACCTGCTTCGGGTCCGTCGTGCAGGCGTTCTCAACCGGCATCTTCATCCGGCGCCCGTATTCGGGTATGTCATCAAAGGCTCATGGCGATACTTGGAACACGATTGGGTTGCGCGCGAGGGAGGATTCGTATACGAGCCGCCAGGCGAAATCCATACGCTCGTCGTTGACGGCGATGCGGATGAGATGATCACCTTGTTCCATGTCCAGGGTGCCTTGATCTATGTCGACGAGATGGGCAAGCACGTTGGTTATGATGATGTGCATACCAAGATCAAGTTGGCACGAAACCATTTCGCAAAAGTCGGCCTTGGGGCTGACTATGCAGCACGTTTTGTAAGGTAACTCTGCTGAAGCGCTCGGCATCTTGGATACCCTGGTTGCGATTGGAAACAGGCCGGAAAGCCAAGTCGATTCTGCGAAATAGATTTTACGCTGTCAGTATGTCCGGGCAATGAATTGTCTGTGAGCAAGTAGATTCACCCGTGAACTGCGCCAGTTATTTTGCAAACGTTTCAGGATTCAGATACCAGCCGGCAGAACCTACACGCATTTCGTTAGCGATGACCTTCGGCACCGCTTGGCCGTCGTACAAACAAGCCAAGATGTTCGACTGTTTCAAGTCGCGATGGATGATCCCTTTTTGATGCGCATGTTGCACCGCCTGACAGACAGGTACGAACGAAAGAATTTTGCAAGGCGAGCGGCCGGTTGGATCCCAATCCAGACTCTGGAATGAGCTCAATAGCAAACCTAAATCAGCTTTGCTGCGGTCGCGATTGGCAGAAACATGCGTTGAGTGACTCTGGGCAATGCGATGAAGCCGAATTTTTCGTAGAATCGCGAAGCTTCTTCCCCTTTGGAGTCCACTATAATCAAGGTAGCGCCAATTTCTGCGGCCACTCGAACACATCGCGTCAGCGCATCGGAAAGCAATAGCGAACCAATCCCCGGAACTCTGAAATCCCGCGCCAATCTGCCGATTAGAATCGCGGGAACTTGCGGATACCTCGGAAGAAGCTTCACCAAATCTGCCGGAAGCGTTGCGAGTTCCAGTGAGGTCGCGCAAAGAGTATAGAAGCCAACGACACGCTGAGGCTGGTCAGTAGGAACAATCACATACACGACGGACGCCTTACGTTTCACGTCCTGACTTGCAGTTTTCCGAAGATAATCGTTCAATGCCTGGTTACCACAGTCGAATTGATGCAGGTCGTGCCGCTTGCCCAATGCCTCGCAAACGAACTGCCTCATCGACTCTCTACTCGCTGGCGATAATCCTTGATGGCCGCGCGAAGCTTCTTGTTCGGTGGCTTGGGCGTGAGTAGTGCTTCGACCAGTATGCGACTCTGCTCCTTATCCAGTTGCAAACGCTCGTGTTCGGCAATAACTTTCATGGCAGCGACCTCGACATGGGCAATTACGAAGTCCGACACCGACCGCCCAGCATAAGCTGCCGCTCTTTCAATAAGTTGCTTTTGTTCAGTGGAAACTCTCGTCTCCAACCGTGCCGATTTTCTAGTCGAGTTTGAATTTTCCATGGAATTTCCTTATGCGATGGTTCAATTGTACGGCAAGATTACGTACAGTGCAAACGTTGCAGCTCGCCGAGCAGGGACAAAGGTCGCTACAATTGTATTGCTTTGCGAAATCACGGAAGTTGTTTTATACTTGCAGCGAGTACGGAAGATGAATTCGGAGGAACCATGTCGAGCGTCAAAGAAGAATTTGAAATGTTTACCGAGTTCGCTCGGAATCATGCCGCGGACGCCAGATCGCTCGACGAACTTTACGATCGTTGGCGAGATCAATATTACCGCGATGTTGACGCACGCGCGATTGAAGCATCGCTTGCGGACATGCTCGCGGGAGAAACTGGACGTCCATTGGATGAGTTTGCCGCTGAGTTTCGCAAACGGAACTCGCTCGAATCCAAGTTTGCAAGCGGATGAGCTGAACTTTGAGTAAGGCTTCGTTTGACGTACATTTTTTTGAACCAAAGCCATTGTCAGGGCGCTCTCGATTTTTCGTTGACAATTAGCTACGTTGGACATATCAGGAGGAACAAGAGACGGGTGAGTTTGAGCGCCTTGGACATTTGCTTTCCATGTTGAAATCGCACGCATGTTTTAGGCTTATGCGCATAACTACTAGTAATCGCCCCATTACGAGAGCAGGTTTACTGCTTCACTTGCATTGAGGTGCCTGTTGAACGCATCTCGGACTCGCGTACGGAATGTATGTCCCAAACTCGAATCTCGCCTTGTATTGCGCTCGTAGCCAACCAGCGGCCTGGGGCTCCTTGCGTGATTCTTGCGAGCTAACCGATAACATGTTGATTGAGATTGAATACGTCCATGCATGGAGCGAGATTTGCTGATTGACGACTGGCCCGCGATTTGTATTGCCAACTACTTCGACAGCGCAGGATGGCGTTCAGGCTGCCTCTCGAAAGCCCGCCGCCGATTTTGCGGAGCAGAAGTCGCCACAAATGCGTTACCACATTCATCCCTCAGTCTAAGGCGCAAGGTTGTCAGCTAACTCGTTAATATAGAACTC
>JBEBHM010000099.1:0-16206 GCA_040080875.1 Pirellula sp. | reverse complement strand
GGACGTCAAAATCCACAAATATCGAATATGGTAGACACCCACATCTCCCACATTCAATGAGGCCATCACCAAGGAATCGTATTGAGTCAACGGCCACAACAAAACCAAATCCACCAAAGCGAATGGCAAAACACCCAAAAAGGCGAACAGCAGAATCGGTCGCCAATATATCCTCATCACGATTAAACTCAGATCGATCAACTCCGATCCGGAACGTTGTGATATCACGATGGCAGTCTTATCGAGCTGCATGCACAACTCCAATCGTCCGCCATGGATTGTCCTCACTAGTGGCCATGGCTTGCACCAACTCAGGCCGCGGATAACCCAAAACCACAAAGTAGTACATGAGCAACGACGAGCTCATGATCGCATAGGTTGCCTTGAAGAAATAAGGCAATGGCGACGGAGAGACAAACCCCTCGGTAAACGCGGCCATGATAAAGAGAACGACGGACGCCATGATAATTGGCAGCGATCGCTCGGCATTGAGTCGAAACGAATCGATCCGTCGTAATCCACCTGTCGCAAACAGGCCCACACCCAATCGAAGCCCGGCTGCGGCTGAGAGCGCAATGGCCGTTAGTTCAAAGACACCGTGGGCCGTAACAAACTGAAAAAACACATCTCCTTGATCGACCTCCGCTCGAGTCATGTAACCAAACGAAGCTCCCAACACGACCCCATTGTAGCCAAGTGCACACAACGAGGGGAGCACGAGAGGGCCCAGCGCAAAACACTGTAGGCCAATACTCGTATTGTGTTTGATGTAAAAGCCAGACATCAATACGTACTGATCAAAATTCCCCTTCAGCGGTCGATCAAAATTGGTCTCCAACTGTTCGATCTGTTCTGAACCGAGAATGCGCTCTGCATAGCCAGGAACACGATTTTCAGACCATGCCAAAATTGCCGAAAGTGTAAACAGTCCAAAGAATACAACAAAAGCTACTTTAACGCACGGATCTCGAAAAATGCTTTGAGGGGCAATCACGGTCATGTAGTGTGTCCACCGATGCACTGGAAATTGTCGCGACCGATATAGTTGGCTATGGGCCCTCCCAACCAGCCGATGCAAATACTCGACCGTAGTAGGAGGCAGTTGATATTGGTCCGCCATCGCAAGGTCGGTGCAGGCCGCACGGTACAACGCCGAAAAACGCGAAACGTCACTTCCTTTCTTCTGAAACGGAAAGCGAGACGACTGAAGAGCATCGCACATTCGCTCCAGTTCAACCCACCCCTGTCGTCTCTGTTCCAACAATTCGGCAATCTTCATTTAACTTCTTTAATCCCCTGGCGTATTCAACTCGGATTCAACTACCACGGCATTCAAAACTGGGGGAACGGCAACCGCTTCCGCAGTTGCAGTCACCAGGGTACCGGCCATCGATGGATTGTCGGCATCCGCTGGATTGTCCGTTGTCGACGGATCGTTGGTTGGAACTTGTCCGTGTTTCTCAGGGACTACAACACTACTACGGTTCGAAAAGGCCTCTTTGTTGACAAACTCGCGATAGTAGAGAGCGCACAGCAACAAGTCCGGGCTCGTATCGGCCCATAAGTCGAATTTGGCTAGCAATGGCTTGGCGAGGTGTCCCGCCAACTCAATGCGACGCGCATGAGGGATTCGATTCCGACGTTCTGCGTACAACGCAATCGCTTTGGCAAGTGTCGCACTCATGCGGAAATTGGCCGGAATGTACTCGCTCAGCGAAACGATTCGGGGGTCCTCCAGCTTGACGTTGGTTGGGACCCACGAGCGTTCGTTGACAACCACCATGGTTCCAGCGGCAAGATCCCCAAGTCGTTGAAACCGAGACGTCAGCACCATGCAGATCAAGGAAACGAGGAAGGTCGGAAACATGTACATAGGTGGGGCATCCGGCGAAAACAATTCCAATGAAAGCATGGGTGCAAAGTCAGCCAATCGTAAGAAATTCCTTACGGTTGCCTGATATGCGTTGATGGGACGTCCATCGACGGACAAAACGCGTATTTGCGTCAACCATTTGCCCGGCGTTTGTCCATTCCAATACGTCTCGAAAAACAGGCCGTAAAACCAATCTAAGACAAAAAGCAAGATCAAAAACGCAAGCCCAATCATCCCACTCGAAATCCTAATCGAGAACCCCACCAAAATCATGATGATGAACGCAGCGAAAATAATCGCGCAACGAATCAAAAAATCCAATATCAAGGCTGGCAATCGTCGGAATGGACCAGCAATACGATATTCGAATCGAATGTTCTCAGGAGTTGTTACGACCGCATTTAGGTCAATCGCTGCGTGAACGTCCACCAAATTGTCCAACCGAAGAGGCATATTCAAGGGCAATTGGAATGCATCGCCCAAATAGGAAATCAGATTCTAATCGCAAAAAGCCGCCGCTTCAGCCATCTCCGAAAGATTGTTGTTCTGACGAGGCATAGGCTACAATAGCAAGGCGAGATCGCACAGCCGTAGCGCAGGAATTGATCGCTGGGTGCGGTCTGGGTGTGGGCAAGATGATCATACGAGGCAAAATCGATGAGTGAATTCCAACCTGATCCAGAACGCAACCTCGATGCGTCGACCGCCGAAGTTCATGAGCCGACCGCCGATGTTCATGAGCCAAAAGCCAATTCGATTGCCCAACCAACCCATGATCCCGGCAAGAACCCTACCTCGGCATCGTTACTTCTCTCAACATTGCTGAGTTTGGCCGTCGTGCTCGTTTTGTTGCTGGCTTTGCGAATCTTGCTTCCTACGATGCTTGAGCTATCACGCTATTCGTGGTATCGCGGACAACTTCGTGCAGAATATGAAATCGCTGGGCAACAGCTCGAACGCATTTCCCTCGATAGTTTGTCGGTCTCGCAAACGGTCGCCCGACGTGTTTGTCCCAGCGTCGTGCATGTGACGTTGGACCAAATCGAGTCTATCCCATTTGCTCTTGGCGATGAGCCTTTGACTTCCGGCCGAAAAAACCAGCGACGATCGATGGTAGGGCAAGGGAGCGGTGTCATCGCCGACTCCCTTGGGCATATACTGACGAACTACCATGTCATTAACGATGATGCCGGAAACAATGGTCGCATCAACGTGACGCTAGCCGACGATCGCTCGTGCAAAGCCGAATTGGTCGGATTCGATGCGGATCGCGATTTGGCTGTCCTCAAGATTGACGCGGGTGACCTTTTGCCCATCACTTGGGGAGATAGCGAGTGTGTCGAGGTCGGCTCACCGGTCTGGGCTGTTGGCAGCCCGTTTGGACTTACAGGATCCATTACTTTCGGGATTCTCAGTGGCAAGCACCGTCTCGATCTCTCCGGTACGAGTTATGACGATCAACGATTTCGTCAAAAATTCCTTGACGATACACCTCGCAACAAACACCTGGCCGCTCGCTATACCGACCTGATGCAAAGCGATGTAGCGGTAAATCCAGGCAATAGCGGTGGACCGCTTGTGAATGGGAAGGGCGAATTGATCGGTATCAATACTGCCATCATCGGCGAAGCATACCGCGGTGTCAGCTTTTCCATCCCAAGCAGTGTTGCCAAAATGGTCTTTGAACAAATCGTTGCACAGGGAAGCATGAAACCGGGGTGGCTAGGTGTTCAACTGGTCAAGGTTTCGGCTTGGCAACCTCAAAATACCGATGCTCTCGTCGACGAGCATTCGACCAAACCTAAAATGCCAAAGCGAGGAGCCGTCGTCGGTCGTATCATCAGTCCTGATTCGCCTGCTGCCCTGGCGGGGCTCAAACCCGGCGATCTCATCGTCGCCATCAATGATCAAAACATCAAAGGGGTCGATGACTTGATCTTTGCGATCGGCAAAACGATGGTCGGAAAATCGGTGAAGCTGCTCGTCGAAAGGGATGGCAGCATCAGCACGTTCGAAGTCACCGTGGGCGAGCGCCCCGAAATTCGATAATCCCATTCTTCCTCGACCCACACGACCGTTCATGCCAGCTCGACATCGAATATGCTTAGGATGTCTCGTTCTTCGGGACACGGGATTTGAGGCCTTTATCACTCTGTTGGCCTTCGTCGCATGCGCCCTTGGGATATTGACTCCCATCCGTTCGACAGGGGCTCAGTCGAGTTCAAGCAAACCGTCGAATGAAGTTCCCGAATATCGACACCAGCGCTGGTTGCCTCTACCCCCTGGACGCCTCGATTCCGTTGCAGAACTCGAGAAACAACTCAAGCTGCTGCCCGGCTCTCAATCCAAGCCATCGACCGCCAAGGGTGACCGGCCTGCAATCAACGACAAGCAAGTCAAGCAACTTCAGGAAATCATCAAAGAGTTCAGCAACCAGCTTCCGCGCGACTTCGCCCCACCCAACATGGACGGCCTATCCAACGAAGCGATCGCGAGGGCTCTCGAAGATCCCGAGGTCAGAGAAAAAGCTCAAAAACTAATGGAGAAATTTGCTCGCAGTGGAGGCGAAATTCCGCAGCAACTCCAGCAGCGGCGCGAGATGATTCAAAAGATGGAAGAATTTCTTAAACAAATCGATGAATCGGAGGCCAAGCGGGCTGCCAGGAATCAAGCCGAATCGTCCAAGAATAATCAAACGAATAGACCTGACTCAGGCACGCGACCAAGCGAGGACCCAGCGCAGCCCTCGACCAATGAAATACGTAAACAACTCGACGAGAAGGGCTTTAACGAAACACTACGAAATATTGTTGAACAAGCCAGGCAATCCGCCGAACAGCAGTCTGCGGCGTCCTCACCATCCGACAAACCTTCGACCAAGCCAACCTCGCCAACCTCCCAGAACCCCAATCGTCAGAACCCCAAAGGCGCGACCAACAGTTCCGACAACACCAAATCGCCCTCGTTCCCTTCACCCAATCCTAACTCCACTGGCCCCAAATCTACCAATCCGAGTCCAACTCCCAACTCAACCAGAACCGATAACAACGGCGGTTGGAACAAGTGGTTTTCGACCGTCCTGAACGATCTTAATGAATCCGTGACGAAGCAATCTACCCAGCCGGCGGAACCAACCAACGCATCCCCAACCGAAACGGCGTCAAACCCGTCCTCGCCCATCGAACTTGCTTGGCCAAACCTTTGGGTCTGGGGCGCATTGCTCGCCATCATCGGGTGCATAACCGTGCTGCTCATGTCTAAGGCAGTAAGGCAGCAGGTAAGCACGCTTCGTGAGGCCAGAAAAAGCCAAACCGACCTACTGCGATCCCCCAACAAAATCCAAAATCGGAACGATGTCATTCGTGCATTCCATCAGTTAGCCTACCGAATCGCGGCTCCTGTCGAGGAATGGTGGACCCATCGAATTATCGCTCGTCAAGCTTGTCGCAATTTGCCGTCCGTTCGTTCCTCTATGGACATCGCGACGGAAATCTACGAACAGGCCAGATACTTGCCAGCCAATGTCGAGCTGACCAGCGACCAACTCGATTCGGTTCGGCGTGCGCTCAAAGACTGCGAGGCCGAAAGGAATTGATGTTTCCCGTTCCAAGGTTGAGCTTATCGTCGATCGCATCAACCCGCTGTCCGGGCGGGAATCTTATGACTGCTTGCTTTGTGCCGGTCCTGTTTCTATGCATCGTCCTCGGTGCGGCTTCGGTATCGTTCGCTCAAACACCGCCGATGCGCCCAACCGACGCGGAGTGGTATTTCCGATACGAACTCTTTCAGTTGCTCCTCGAAAAACGAGGGATGAGAGTATCGAAGTTCGTTAACGATGCCGTATTGAAACCCGAGGAGTCGGTGGTGGTGCTGCTGGGCGACCTTCAAAAGATCTCGCAATCGACGTGGAGCAATTTGCGGTCGTTCGTCGCTAGGGGAGGCAACTTGCTCATCGCCACCGATCGAACTCCGCGCACGCTCGGATTGGGAATCATGGATATCGGAGTCGTGAACGCCGGACCAGTGTTGGCTCAGCTTGCGAGAGATCAATACAGCGGGTTTTCCGATTGTGTTCGTGTCCGCGAGCTTGACCAAGAGCACCCGATTACGAACGGGCTAACCGAGATCGTTACCAATCGATCGGGTTGGATTGACAAACCGATTTCGACTCGTGGAGATAGTCGACGTTGGCAATCGATTGCAGCCCTCCCCAACAAAGGCATACCCATTGAGAGCCGAGGCAGTCCATTGATCGCCGTTTACAAAGATCCGTTTCAAAATTCAGGATCAGCGGTTCTCGTGTCCGACGCGAGCTTGTTCACCAATAGCATGCTCTGGCATGCAGACAATGCCCTCCTATCCATTCGAATGGCAGATTGGTTGTGCGAGAACAATCGGAAGACGTTGGTTTATTTGGTCGACGGATCGGCGTTGCCAAGCTATGCGGAAAGTGTCGCAAAGGCTCAAAATGCAGAGTCGAAAGCGAACGCGAGGCCCCCGTCGTCATCGACTCGTCCCACACCAAACGCAGCCACTTTGCTTCAGATTGCAAACCATGTGCTCAAGCGAGTGGCTGAGTCGAATATTGTCAATGAAACGATCCGAAATCAACCTCGCAACCTTTCGATCGGCACTTACTTTCGTTGGGTTTGGGGAGCGTTCGCCGCGATCCTTATTGGAATGCTGATTCTCTATTTTTTGCGACGATCGCCAACCCTCTCTGCTTTCTTGAATACTCGCAAAATGCGTTCTTGGCATGAGATACAATCCGGTGCTCAACATACGCTAGATCAAAATAGCTTTGCCGCCGAATGCTTAGCTCGAGACTTTTGTAGAAATTGGACGCTTAAAGACACGCCCGCCGAATGGAAACAGTATTTGCAAGATTTCGACTTGGATGCCGGGACCATCCCTATCACCCAGAAAGAAAAAACATCCGTTAAAAACATCGTGGAATTGGCTGTCTACGGAAAGAAAGCCCATTTCACGGACGAACATTTGCTCAGTCTCGGTACCACAATTAGGGCTTTGCTTCTAAAATTACCGGCGAAATCCACCGACACGCAACTCGTATAGAAGCCGATCTGTGCCACCCACCACCTCCGGTAAACTCGCCCATCGCGTCAACGAACTTCGCAATCGCACCCAAGCCGAAACGGAGAAAGTTGTTGTCGGCCTAAGTCAAGTAACAGATCAGTTGCTCATGGCACTCCTGGCGGGTGGGCATGTGTTGCTAGAAGGTGTTCCGGGGACGGCCAAGACCACCCTCTGCCGAACTTTTTCAACTGCACTCGGAATTCATTTCGAGAGAATTCAGTTCACCCCAGATCTTCTCCCTTCCGACGTTACCGGAACACAAGTCCTCGATCGCCAGTCCAACAATTTCATCATGCGAAAGGGACCTATCTTCTGTCAGTTGTTGCTCGCCGACGAACTCAATCGGGCACCTGCGCGGACTCAATCCAGTTTGCTTGAAGCCATGCAAGAACGACAAGTCACCATCGAGGGCAAGACCCTCCCTCTGCCTGAGCCATTCATGGTCCTGGCGACCCAAAATCCAATCGAACAAGAAGGGGTTTATAGGCTACCGGAAGCGCAATTGGACCGATTCCTTTTTCGAGTCCATGTGGGCTATCCGCAACGCAACGAAGAGATCGCCATGCTCGATTTGCATAGCCGACCACCCAACAAGACTGTCCCGATCAGCGACACCGAAGAACTGGTCGCAATCCAGCGACAAGTCGACGATGTGTTTTGCTCGCAGGAATTGAAGGGTTACATCATCGATTTGGCTCGCCGCAGCCGAACGCATCCCGATTTGGCTCTCGGAGCCAGTCCGCGTGCCGCGATTTATCTCATGAAGGCTGGCCGCGTTCATGCGCTCATTCGCGGCCGAGAGTATATGACACATGAGGATGTCCAAGCGATCGCTTTGCCCGTTCTCGGGCATCGTTTCATTTTGCGGCCTGAGTCAGAGATGGATGGCCTGACGATCGGTAGCATCATCGATCAATTGATCAAAACCATTCCTGTGGTGGTAGATGCAGCCTCATGACCAGTCGATCGCGATGGCTCGCACTCATGTGTTTGATTGGCTTGGTGGTGGGTATCGTTCGCGTCCAACCGACCTTGTCCTGGACCTCTCTTTCAATTCTTCTGTGGATGTTGTGGGAATGGAGCATGTTTCAGATCTCCGTAACACGCGAGCTGGCACATCTTAAGATTCAACGCAGCATCAACGGTCGGAGTGACCCAACCGGAGTTCTCTGGGCAGGCCGCACGATCCAAGTTGTGCTTGAATGGAATAGCAAACCCGCTCACATCGGCAGAGGCCGTTGCATTCGCGACGTGGTGCCAGAGAACCTTGATTTGGAATCACTTGATCAAGGCAATACCGACGCCACGCGCAAGCCCCATCGAGCCAAATGGAATCGCTTATTCAAGCAGATCGTCGCTGATTTGTTTGGCATCGAGTCCCAGGACGAACCAATCAACCAATTCACCACGCGGTGGAGCAATGACGCTCAAGCGATTCGCTATCGAGGCGAGGTTCGAGCGGCTGGCGAATTAGTATTTCCAGGTGTTCGCATCGAGTTTCATGACGCCATGCGGATGTTTCGTCGCGATCGATTCATCCAACATCTACAAACCTTTCGAGTCTTGCCACAATACTCAGCCATCGGTGACGCAACGCCCAATGTCAAGCGAATGAATGCGATTCCAAGACAGGGAATCCACAGACAACAGAGGGCGGGTGTCGGGTTCGAATTGCTCGAGCTACGAGAGTATGTCGAAGGTGATCCGCCCAAGGCCATCGCTTGGAAGGCTTCGGCCCGGCGTGACAAACTCATGACTCGGCAGTACGAGTCCGAAGTGCCGCTGCGCGTCCAACTCATCGTCGACGGAACTGCCAGCACACGCATCGGTGGATTTGGCATGCGACTCTTGGATCAAATGACTCATACCGCCGCTAGTGTCGCCCATTCGGTTACCGCAGTAGGTGACGCCATCGGCGCCTACTTGGTGGATGATGTGGGATCGAAACGCATACGTGCCGTCTCTGGAACTACAGGATTCTACGGATTGATGCGCGCGTTGGGAGAATTTTCTACCAATCGACTACCACCCTCGACCCGATTGTCAGCCCAGATGTTGGAGACTGCCTATGCAGTGCTCAGCGAACGACACCCGGAGTTGCTCGACCTAAAAATAAACCCGTCGAGCCTGAACTGGTTGGGCCTACTGAACACGCGCAGCGAAAACCAACGCATTCAATTGACGTCAGCCATGGCCCATATGCATGGGCTATCGATCCATCGACAAGTCGCGATGCTGGCAGACGACACCGAGTTGGCACGGCGGATTGGAATATTTCTCAGCGACTGCGGAATGCCTTGGATCGCACCGATCGTTGCGGGCACGGATGCATCCTCGTTTCAATCGCCCACTCGCATTCCACTCTTGACACAATCAGTGATGTCCGCGATCTCCAACGCACATGACAACGAAGTTTTTGTGATCGTCGCCGAGTTGCTTGGAAACACCGCATTGCGAGAGACGTCCGCTCAAGCGATGGCACCCAAGACCTTGGAAGCCCTGTTGCAAGCCTTGGGAATTGCCAAAGCCAAGCATCATCGAGTGGCCGTCATATGCCCATCGCCCACCCTGTTGCGTCCAAAACCGGTCTCCACCGATTTGGAAAACAATGTCGTGGCGATCCGAATGGCGGCCGAGCACGTACGGTTGCGAGAGTTGGCGCTGCCATTGCAACGCCGACTGTCCAAGCTAGGGATACCGATGACCATCTCTGGCGAGCCCAAAGCCACGCGCATGGTCCTGTCTGAGATTGAAATCGCTCGAAGCGGTCGGCTCACTTGCACAGGACGCGGACGATGAACGGCACTCCTGACCAATCGACCCAGACCAGTCGTGACGACGCGTCGCTTCGCAGTGGGATTGCGCTCGGAATTTGCATGGCACTTCTCCTGGCCATGGGAATCGCGATCAACCAAGTTTATTTTGCGAATGTGGAGATGCCATTTTTTCAACGTGTCACCATCTTGGCGTTGTTGGTTTGGTTGGCTTCTCGGTCGAATGTAGTGATCTTGTTGGCGTTCGCTCTGGCAGCCATGGTCATTCAGGAGAAACCCAATCCATCTTGGTTCGGATTGGGCCAAATGGCGTTCCAAGTTTTCTCCTCGATGCTCCTGCTCTACTGGGTAAGTCACTTTCAAGCGATACGCCGCAAAATCTACGAGGCCTTCATCGACTATTACCAGTTAGGAAGCGATTCGAAAACTTTGCCAGTCGCGTCTCTCGACCGTCGATTGGCAGCCATGGCACAAAGCGCGGGGTTGCTGATCGTGAAGCTAGCGGTGTCGATGCAGTTTGCATGGTTGCTATTGCAGAATCAGTCGCAGACCATCAACGCTTCGCCATGGCTCCATTGGTCGATCACGACCAAGCAGATCCTGTGGCCCGGACCAACATTGATTGCGATCATTCTGTTAGTCTTGATCGTTGCGCACGAGATCGGATGGAGACAACTGACGGTCGATCAAAAGAAAATGTACTTGCGGACCGTTGCCCTGCGCGCGAATTACGCCGACTTACGCCAAATTGTCCGTGCGCGATTGAAAAAGAGGCCGAGCTAAGAAACCATGGACCTTACTCCAGATACGCTTGATCGTGCTTGTGCATTGATGAAAGCGATTCGCACGTCGGATTATCATGTAGGTGGATGTTATTCGCTCGTTTTCTCAATTAGTGCCGTCGAGTTCCATTTAACATTTGGATTGCCAGACGATCTAGTTCTTTTGATCCCGGCGCCTACTGAAAGCCTACCCAACACTCAATTCATTTTCAAATGTAACGCAATTGCTTTTCATCCACGCGCAAGTCCGCAACAGTACATGATTTGCTTTCACGAGGTCCAGGGACTAGTGAAGACACCCAAACTGCTTGTTGCGGGCGATATTGACGGCGTAAGAGCTTTTCGGTTCTATTCGATTCCGGGTGTAGAAACCGAAGGTGAACTGGACTTCCCTCCCCAGCTTTGAGCAAAGCTCCTCGTTCGATCGGGAACTAATGGGTTAGCTTGCGGATAAACATACTGGTTTTTATGAATCATCTTATCGTCGTTGGATCGGGGCTCGTCGGTGGAGCCATCGGCTTCGCAGCCAGTGCTACCTTGGCAATTTGGCTGGCGAATGCCAAGGGCGTTTCATCGATGGAAGGAGCTCCTGGATATCTAGGCATGGCCGCAGGGATGGTCGGCGGCCTGATCGCATTGGTATTGTCCATGATCCTCGCCTTACGCTTGCAAGGTGTGACCAACGTGAGTTCCCTCATCGCTGGTACCTTGGGTGGCTGTTTGAGCATTGTAGTGCTTGCCGCACTTGCTTTCGGAGTTTATTGGCTCTCGGTACCTAAGTTACTTAATCGCAACGGAGCTTCACCCCAGATGTACTTCGAGATTAATCCACCCGCCGGGTTTGAAGTTGAGCCATCAAAGATCCGGGCGAGTTTGAATACCAATTCAGCGGAGCGGCCAGAGGTTAGACTGTCTCCGGAACTTCGAGTATCCGACGATGGTCAGGCGGTGTTGTCGGGACAAGTGGAGTTGTACTATCGAGCTTCGTGGCGGCTGATTGCCGTCGAGTTGCCGGACGGGCGTTCGATACTTTTCAAGCTTCGGTTCCCTGCCGACCCAACGACGGCGGCAAAGCATCGAAGATGGTCGGAATGGTACACCGCCGATGAAGTGAATATGCCGGGTCAATCGCAAGCGGTGCGGGTGAAATCGGAGTCCGATGCCTTCAAGATTCGTTACCGGATTGAATTCTGGATGGAACCGCGGGGCGGCTGATTTGAGATTTGAGAAGTCTGAAGTCCTCATCATTACCCACATCTCATAGATTACTATCGTACTCCTGCAAATAGGGCGAAGCCTCTTCATGACGACTCGTACTCGAATCGAAGGGTCGCGATCGAGTACGAGTACCGCCCTGTGGGCTGAGTACGAGTACGAATCCTTGCGTTTTTGCCATCTGACGAATCGAATTGTGGGTAATGATGGCGAGTTTGGCAAGGACGCCGCAGCGATATGCATGTCACCTTACAACACCGTACAATACATGTGTTATGACCAGCGGGATAGTCGAAAACGATCGCCCCAATGTTGCGCGAGGCAGTTAAGTGTCGATTAACAATCAGTTGCTGTTTGGACTTTTGGCTTTGCAGTGTGGCTTCGTTAACAAGGATCAACTCGTCTCCGCGTTCGCCATCTGGACGAGTAGCAAGAACAGACCCATTGATGCCATTCTCGCTGAACAACAGTTTTTACAACCGCAACATGCGAATCTACTGCATGAGCTTGCCGAAGTAATTATTCGACAACATGGGGGAGATGTCGAACAGAGCATCGCGGCTTTGGTCCAGGATAAGAACTTCAAGCGCGATCTGAATACTCTTGGCGACCCCGACCTTTGCCAATCCTTGCTAAAGGTTCCGGATTTGAGTCCGAACTATTCGACGATTCAAGTTCCTAATGTTCCGGCACCAGCGCGGGGCGACTCGCGATTTAGCGTTGTTCGCCAGCATGCAAAAGGTGGACTCGGCGAAGTTTATGTGGCGATCGACCAAGAACTTAATCGTGAAGTAGCACTTAAGGAAATTCAGTCAAAGTATGCAGATCACGCAGAGAGCAGGAATCGGTTTCGACTGGAAGCCGAGATCACTGGGAATCTCGAACACCCAGGAATTGTTCCGGTTTATGGGTTAGGAAAATACATTGATGGTCGACCGTATTACGCAATGCGATTTGTGCGAGGATCGAGCTTGCACGATGCGATCGAAGACCATCACCGCAAATTCAAAAACCGACTTAACCGTCGAAACGCTGTTCTCGACATGCGCAAACTTCTTCGCAGATTCGTCGATATTTGCAATGCGATTGATTATGCACATAGCCGAGGTGTGCTTCATCGCGATCTCAAGCCCGCCAATGTGATCCTTGGGAAATTTGGTGAGACACTTGTCATCGATTGGGGGTTGGCGAAGGCCAACGGACGAAGCGAAATTCTTATCCTACCATCACAGGAACACAAAGCCTCCACAGAATCCGTTCCGACTCCTACTCAGATGGGTCACGTGCTCGGAACTCCTGCCTACATGAGTCCCGAACAAGCCAGTGGGCTCGTAGATCAACTCGGTGCACCGACAGATGTGTTTGGTTTAGGAGCGATCTTATTTCAACTCCTTGCTGGTTCGCCGCCAGTGCCGGGCGCCGATCTGAATGAAGTGCTCAAGAATGCCGAGCGCGGTGTAACAAGAGACATAAGAGACGGTTGGCCTCGCATTCCAAAGGCACTTGCAGCGATCGCAAAAAAAGCGATTCATGCCGACATCAAGGCTCGATATGACTCGGCTCTAAGCCTCGCCGATGATATCGAGAACTGGTTGGCTGACGAACCAGTGTCCGCGCATCGCGATTCCATTTTCGCGAAATCAGCCAGGTTCATTCGAAAGAATCAAATGCTTGCCGCTTCTGCAATCATCGTGTTGCTTGGTGGGCTATTGCTCTCGATGTTACAAATTCGAAATTACTATCGGTTCAAGATCGTTGAAAGCGAAAGTGCCTATAACGAGTTCAAGGCAAACACTGCAGAGCGCGAAGCTCGGGTGCAGAAACTTTCCGCTGAATTGAACAGTGTGAAAGAAGCTGCTGCCAAACGAACGCCCGGTTGGACATGGTCAAACGAAGCCCAACTTAACCAATTGAGTCTGGACAACGACTTGCACTTTGCTCGCATGGTCCGTCAAGAAAAGTTGCGTTGCATTCTAAACCCGGATTTTCAACTGAAACCCTTTGGAAAGCAGCCGGTAAGCAATGACGAAACGTTGTTTGTCTCAGAATACGCCTTCAGCCCAAACGGAAAATTCATAGCCTTGGGTGAATGGAAATCCTCGTCGCTCAATGTTCGTATTCGTGTCGTGGATGCTGTTTCTTTTGAGACGCTACATCGATTTAGCTACTTTCCGTCGATGATCAACGCATTCGCAAATCTCGACCCGGATGGTGTCTCGTCTTTGTGCTTCTCGTCCGACAGTTCTCAGCTCTATGTTGGAACTCGGTCGGGAGAGATTTATCTCTTCGATCTGAAATCGCATAAGTCCATTGGCAATTGGAAAGCGCATAGCAATCGAGTCGATGACATGATTATCTCAAGTGACGATCGATACTTGATAACCGCCTCGCGCGATCAGTCGGTGAAATGGTGGAATGCTGCAACCCGCAAGCAAGAACGAAAAGAGACCGTCAATTGCCGCGAATTGCACCCCTTGAACGACAAATGTTTTTGTTCGTCGGACGGGATTCGATTGTATCCAATGGATCCATCCGGTGGCGGCGCAAATACTATCGCAAATTTTGGAAAAGACTTAGGTAAAGTAACAGCCATCGGAGAACAAGGAGTCCTGAGTGCGAATGCCGAAGAATTAAGCCTTTTTGATTTGAGTGGTCGGCGCGTTCGGACGATGCGACCCAAATTTCCATTGAGCGGTATTGACGGCATTTCGGTAGGGAACTTCGGACGATACGCAATCGTATATAGCTTCAAACGTTGCGACGTCTGGGAACTGCCAAGTGGTAACTTTATTGGGTCCATTGAGGGCACTGAAATTTACTCTGCAGTCGCAGATCCATTGCGACCGAGATTCTTTATTGGGGGTGAAAAAGAAGTAAGGTGCTTTGAGCTTAGACAATCTGACGGCTGGCAAATGCTTCCGATTCAAGCGTCCAATTTTTTAGCGTGCAAGCCAGGTGGCGACGGGAAAACAATCGTATCCGTGCGGGCTTCGGAATCAAACGATGAACAGAAACTGATTCAACGATGGGATGTCGCCTCGAACATTTGCACCGGTCTGCTGAAAATCGACATGCAAGAACCAATCGAGTTTGCACTAGGCTCCGCTGGTTCAGAGATAATTGCGTGGATCGCAAACGAACAGAAACTGTTGGGGATATCGTTCGAACACAACCTTAGACGCGATGCAGTCAAATGTGGCAAAGAAGAGATTAGGCACGTGTGTCGTTCTGCGGATGACCGTCGCGTTTGGATGACCCAGCAAGCCAAACAGGGAATCGTGCACGAAAAACTGAGAGCCTGGGATGTTGTCGCCTTTGAGAAAGACACTGGTAAAGAAGTTTTTCGTTGGACCAATCAGATCCAGCAAGCCGCGCAAATGCGCAGCGATTTTTCCGGATTGTTGCACGGCACAAAAATGGTCTTTGCTGGCACCCGAAACGAGTTGTTGTCGTTGAGCTTGCTGTCCTCCGAGCAATTTCGAAAAGTCTACTCTTCAAAAGCGAGATTGAACCGAATTGCTTTTATCCAGGATGAATCTTTTGTCGTCGTAGGCACCCTCTCTGGAGAGATCACAATTGTTGATTCAAAAAGTGGTCAACATTTTAGTGCCGAGCCTAATGAGCAACACACCGGAGCAGTGACGGCGATTGCAGAAATGGACAAAAAACGCATTGTTTCAGGGGACCAAACCGGAGATATGATTGTCTGGCAAGTTGAGAACGGTATTCCAAAATCCATCGCGAGCATTGCATTGCCAGGTCCCATCGATTCGATTGTCGTCCTGCCAGCCTGCAACAAACTTGCCATCCTGTTGAAAGGCGAATCGACCATTCGTCTATTGGACACATCCCTGTTATCTGGTGATGGTGTCCGATTGATCAATTCCTCGAGCGAAAACTAGGAGTATAGGATCCGTGGATGTTTTATGAAGATTCGCCAGATACTATTTCGCATCGTTGTCTTACTCGCCATGGTTTTCGTGCAGCCATGCTATTCGCAATCCCTCGACGAATTGTTGCTGTTCTTTCCTTCCAAGTTTCCCGCAGGGGATTGGAATCCCAAGGACTTGCGGTTTTCGGACGTCTTCTTCTCTGCTGAGGACGAGACGAAACTTCACGGTTGGTACTGTCCCTGCGACAACCCACGTGCCGTTCTTCTCTTGGCTCACGGAAACGCGGGCAACATTGCATCCCGAGCACCGTGGCTTAGGCACTTGCAGAACAAATCGCGATTGTCGGTGTTTGTCTTCGACTATCGAGGATACGGTCGTAGCGAGGGAACCGCGACCGTTGAGGGAGCTCTCATGGATGCGAAGGCCGCTCGGGCGAAATTGCGCGAGCTCGCTACCGTCAAAGATTCAGAAATGCTCCTCATGGGCGAATCGCTAGGTGGTGCAATCGTCATTCCTTTGGCGGTCGAATCCGCCCCGAGCGGCCTGATCTTGCAAAGTACTTTTTCGTCTCT
>JBEBHM010000733.1:0-4333 GCA_040080875.1 Pirellula sp. | reverse complement strand
TGGGTGTCGACGTGTGCTGGCTGGTATCCAGCTTCGATCATGTCTTGGATCAAATGGATCAAATAAGCTTTTTCGAAAAGCTTGGCTTCTCGCCACGGCTTTCCTTGAAATTCGCTTCGTCGGCCATGATAGTGCGCCCGCAATCGAGCCGCACCAGCCGCTGAGAATTTGGCAGCGCCAACAAACTCACCATAAGCTGCATGCTCGGGAATATTCCGATGAATCCGAGTCACCACGCCATTTTGTACCGTCACTTTTTCGGCATCGTCCGACGGATGTTGCAACCGCGATTCGTAACGTTTTAACCAATCGGTATCGACCCCGAGAGCGCAGTCCGCTGGCGAAGTCACCAACGCTTCGACGACCGCCGGTGTGAACAAAATATCGGAATAGCAGCAAATGAACGGCTCGTTCATCAAGTCCTCTGCATACATGAGCGAAGCCAAGATGTTGTTGTTGGGCCAGTCGACATTGTGACGGTAGTCAAATTGGGGATAGTCTTGCCGAACGCGGTCGATGAGATAGCCACCAACGAAACAGATATCGTTCAAGCCGTTCGCGCGAAAGGCATCGAGAGCCCATTCAAGCAGACTCTTGCCCTGTACCTCGGCATAGCATTTGGGGGCATCGGCCGTCGTCGGCATAAGTCGACTACCGCGTCCGGCTGCAATCATGATGACCTGCATTTAATTGACATGCTCCTCTCTTCGAGCGGTACGATTCCACAGCAATCCAGCCAATATAGCCGCCGCAAAGGCCCAGGCGGCCCAAATATAGATGGCGGTTTGCCAACCCCCGTACTCAGGCTTCTTAAAATGTCCCGTCACGATGTCTCCTGCACTCGCCCCCATGTAGCCTATGAAATTGACGAAGCCTGCGGCTGCTGCGGCTGTACCACGCTTCGCCAAATCTGCGGGCGCCGTACCGACCAACAGCACTTGCGGCCCGTAAATGCAAAAACCGATGACTACCAACAACAGGACGGTGCCCCATGCACTCCAGCTTGCAATCGATTCGTACATCAACGTCAGTACTCCGAGGCATACCAGCAGCAAGCAAATCACGGGCGCGCGGCGACTGCCAAAGAATCGATCCGTGGCCCAACCCGCAAGATAGGAACCCGCCACCGCACCAATCGCCAAGACCACATAGTTCAGGCCGGCTTTGCCTACACCGATTTTTTGAACGCTCATCAGGTGGGCAATTCCCCAATCCAAAAATCCGTATCGACAAGCGTTCAATAGTCCCAACGACAAGCCAAACAACCACAGTGCTGGATTCGACAAAGTCAACGAGATGTTTTCAGTCCATGTGGATTTCTCTGGAGCAAGCGACGGAGCGGTTTCGATGTTCGATGGGACTTGGCCCGGGCTCTCTTTCAAGAAACACAACATAAACAATCCCACGGCTGCCAGTAACGCTGCCGGTACGTAAAGAGCGGCCTGCCACCCAAGGTATTCCGCCGATTGACCAGCGACAAAGTAGGTCAAGCCAAGCGTCACTTGGTATCCGGTTCCAATAATGCCGATCGCCTTGCCACGCATCTCAACAGGAATCCAATTCCCCACGACCCGAACCGTCGACGGCCAGCCCAGCGATTGGCAGAATCCGTTCATGGCCCAGACGAACAACAAGAAATAGAAACCCGTACTGAATCCGAAAAGCAAATTCATGCAAGCGGATCCGAACATCCCCAGCGCAAGCAAGATGCGAGGCGAAAACCGTTCGGCCAATTGACCATTTAGAAACTGCCCTAAGCCATACGCAATTTTAAGCGACGCGAGTATCCATCCCGTTTGTTCGCTGCTTAACCCAAGCCCACCCTCATCCGGGGATGCCCCCATGCCAGGAACGGCTGCCGACAGATTGGTACGACAAAAATAAAATGCCCCGTAAGTTAACCAAAGAACCCAGATCGTTTCGGTTTGTCCGACGAGGGATGTGCTCGTTGCAATCGGCTTTGCATCGGCAACCAACGAGTCGGCAGGATTAGTCGGTAGCTTGGAAGACAATGAAAGGCATCTTTCTGGAGGGGCAACGGGAGTTTGTGTGCACCATACCGCACCGTCAATCGTTCAACGGCGTTTAACAGCAATACCGTTCAATAATCGTTGAACGTTCAGCCGCAGGCGTACTCGCCACTATGAACGTACGCCGATTGCTTAAACGAAATAACCACGATGCAATGCATGATTGAACGGTATTGCGTTTTAAGCAGTGCGGTAGAGTATAGTTTGCAATGATGGCTGATAGAAGATCCCGTAATGGATCGGTCGTGCGATCTGAATACGAATGGTCACAGCCCACAGTCCTCAACCCTCAACCCTCAAGCCTCGACTCTCAACCCTCGACTCTCAACTCTCAACTCTCAACGCTCAAAGAAGATCATCCAGCGGACTTCTAACTCCACTTGGTCCCAATTTGCTGACATGCGTGTAGATCATGGTTGTGGACACATCACAATGCCCGAGCAATTCCTGAATGGTCCTGATATCCTTGCCGGACTCCAATAGGTGTGTGGCGAAGCTATGTCGGAAAACGTGTGACGTCACATGTTTGACAACGTTGGATGCTCGAACGGCTTTAGTGAGGCATTGTTGAATGGTCCCTTCGTGGAGATGATGTCGACGCAACTGATTTAGATCAGCTTCGCGAGTTTCCTCGGGCAGATTCTCACCCTCCATGGCTTCACGTGGGTGCGAGTCTCGCGTGAGGTTTTGGCCGGGAAACATGTATTGCCAACCCAACTGGCGTCCCCATTCAGGACTCTTCACCGCGTAGGCATAGGGCAGCCAGACCCAACCTGCCCCGGCGTCGAGGTCCAGCCGATGGAGATTGGTCACTTTGCGACGTTGTTCGCGCAACGGTTCAATCAAAACTTCAGGAAGTGGGACGTACCGATCTTTGTCCCCCTTACCCTCTCGGATGACCAACTGTCGACGATCGAAGTCGAAGTCTTTTACGCGCAGGCGACAGGCTTCCATCAGTCGTAGCCCTGAACCATAGAAAAGGCAAATCAGCAATCGCTTCGCCCCTGCGGGGATATGCGACAGAATGTCAACCACTTCTTCCTTCGACAATACCGTAGGCAACCTTTGCGGTGTCTTGGCCCGAACGGCGTCGACCTTCAGATCCTTACCAAGTACTTTCGCGAACAAAAACAGGAGGGCCGAGAAGGCTTGATTCTGAGTGCTGGCCGCAACCTCTCGGTCGACCGCCAGATGAGTCAAGAAGTTGCTGACATCGTTGCCATCGAGTCTTTCAGGGTGGACCCACTCGCCACGCAAATCTCGATGGAAGTAAATGAAGCGTGAAATCCACGCCACGTATGCTTCTTCGGTCCTTTTTGACAAGTGCATTACGCGCAGCTTATTCCGGACACGGTCAAGCAACTTCAGTGGTTTTCCACCTTCCCCCTCGTTTGACGGCGGCACTTGCATAATACGGCGACTCCTTCGGATAAAAATGGAGGTATTGGAAACCTAAGTCCTTACTGAGAATAGAGAAACGGCAGGAAGTACATGTATGCCCCAGCGCCGATTATGCAAGTACTTGCATAATGCGATTATGGGTCACACTTGCATAATCCGCCCATTCCGGGGATTATACAGAGGTTTGCATAATTAGGTGTTATGCAAACCTCTGTATACTATTTGTTATCCCAATGGTGTTGGGCGCGATTGCCGCCTGTGGCTGATTAGCGATCTCTTCTTCATGAGGCATATAAATGACCGTTCGGCAGTTGTTGGCACGAACACCTCAATTGAGCGAGGAATACGTGCTCACATTGGGCGCGGCTGTTTACTATTTCTCCCTGGCTGAATGGATGGCCGTTTACTGTTGCGAGGCGATGCACGCTGGCTACGTGCGAGACGTGGCAAACAAAGATCTCAAAATTACTGCTCGCAATATAGCGGAGAAATTGATTTCCCTAACTAAGAAACTGCCGACATCAGCGGAGCAGCAGCATCTACTCATTGCCTCCGAAACCTTTCTTGCTTTGGTCACGGATGAACGCAACAATCTTTTACATTCATATCCGGCCGCCGTCGAGAACAACGCTGTACTTCACAATCCTAAGATTCACAGAACCTTTTCCATTGCCGAACTGGAGGAGTATGCTCGTCAATCCTTCGATTGCAATCACGCGCTCAATACCTCATACTATAAATTCCTCCGTCCGTCCAATTCACACGTTGGTCCGTAGTGGGATAACAATGGGTTGCAGACGAAGCCCTCGATCAGCCGTTTTGACTTGCGTTGAGTCAATCGCTCGGGCTCGCTGAACCCGGTCGTTCCCTGACTTTGAGACTGTGCTTCACTGCGACGGTGC